>JAPLHM010000250.1 GCA_026389635.1 Chloroflexota bacterium
CCCATGTGCGACCGCGTGCTGAGGCGTCCCACGACAGAACGCGGCCTGCGCAAGATTTACATCAGTGACCTCTGCCGCATGGCGCTGGGCGAGAAGGCCTTTCCCGCATAGATAACCCAAACGTAGGGGCGTTGCTTCAGCCGCGCCCGCTCGGACGGGCATTCAGGCCCGTCCCTACATTTACTATATCGACGCCGAGATCTTCGTCTTGATCTTCTCGAATTCTTCCTCGGTGATCTTGTATTTGCTGAATGGCAGGAAGCTGAGGAGCACCATGGCTGCCGGGAAGAGGCAGAATACGATGCGCACACCGGTGGCTACGCTCTCGGGTTGAACCCCTTCCATGACGAATCCCGAGAGGGCCAGGGCGAAGCCCACGATGGCCGGGCCCACCGAATAGGCGATCTTCTGGCCGGCTGACCACATGCCGGAAAAGATTCCTTCACGGCGCATTCCCGACTGCATCTGGTCGTATTCAACCGTATCGGGCAGCATCGAAAATGGAAAGAGCTGGAAGCTGGAGAAACCTATCCCCGCCAGGAACACCTGGGCGTAGAAGAGCCATATCTGTGAAGCGCTGGTGAAGAAGAGCGAGCCCATCATGACCGTAAATATGGCCAGGCCGATATAATAAGACTTGATCTTGCCAAGCTTTTTCCCTACGGCCAGCCAGACCGGTATAAAGATGACGCCGGTCACCATGAAGATGGGGAAGGCTACATTCATGGCCGTCTCGGGCAGGGCCATGGCGTATTTCACGTAGTAGACAAACCCGGCCATCATCACGCCGATGGCCAGTGCCTGCAGGAAATAGCTCGACATCAGTATAACGAAGGGATAATTTTTAGCTGCGACCTTGATCTGCTCCTTGATAGGAGGCATATCTTTATGGGGTGGCAGCGATGGGGCCTTGCGTGTGCCGAAAAAGCACCACAGGCAGGTGACAACGATGGCCAGACCGAAGACGGCGCCCATGTAGCGGAAACCGTCCGCTCCGCCGCCGCCGGCCGTCACCAGCGCCATGGTCAGTCCGCCGGCCAGCAGGGCGCCGATGGAGGCGAAGGACATACGGAAGGAGGTAATCGAGAGGCGCTCGTTGTAGTCATCGGACATCTCGGGCACCATGCTGGCATAGGGGACGTTGACGATTGTAAAAAACGTGCAGGCCAGGGCAAACAGCAGGGATACCTGGAGTGCGTTGGCGAATTCCGTCTGAAAGCCTGGTACAAGGAAGAGGATGAAAAATGATATCCCGAAGGGCACTGCCCCGTAAAGCAGGTACACCCGCCTCCTGCCGAAACGCTATCACATTTGTCAGGAAGAACAGCAGGTACATCCCTGTGGTCACAATGAAGAGGTTGTTGGCGATGTCGCCGATACCATAACTCAGCTTTATGCCGAGCGGGAGCCTTATATGTGTTCCCTGTGCAGCCGGATTCTTTGTGATATTTCCCATGTTCCCCTCCTTTTAGCCCGATTTAATATCGATCCATGATAGCGCCAATGAAATCATCAGTAGACGCGCCTGTCGATAATTCTCTTTCCATCCGGCGGTATGCTGCCGGCGCGTAGTACCTCCAGCGTGTCGAACCTCACCTTGCAGGCGTTCTGGAATTCCTTTCTCAGCGATTCTTCCCAGGCGCCCCGGTCCGCCGGCTCGGATGCAAGCTCCACCTGCAGCAGCATTTCATCCCTGTCGGCCGGCCTGGTCACAGTAATCTGGTAGCGGGTTATCTCCCGGAACTTTGAAACAACCTCGTCGCTCTGCCTGGGGTGAACGAACATTGCCCTTACCCTGACGGCATCGCCGCTCCTGCCCATTATTTTGGGCAGGCGGGGAGTAGTGCGGCCGCACGCGCAGGTTTCGGTCACCAACGTCGAGAGGTCACCCGTTCCGAACCGGACCAGCGGATACACCTCGTCGAAGGGGGTTACCACCACCTCGCCGACCTCGCCCGCGGGCAGGTCCCGGCCCGTTGAGGGGTCGACAATCTCCACTATCACATCCGTGTTGACATGCATCCCGGAGTTCTTTTCGCAGGAACTCGCGATGGGGCCGATATCGGCGGTCATGTAGTTGTCGCCGCCGACACAGGTGATGCCGTATTTCTCCGCGAACATCTTCCTGAGGGGGTCCCCTCCCATCTCGCCGAAGACCTGGGCGTACTTGAGGTTGAAGTCCTTTTTAATATCCCACCCCGTCTCCTCCGCCCTTTTAATGATGGCGGCCAAGAAAGAAGGTGTCCCCACGAAATACGACACCTTGAGTTCGCGCATTATTTGTACCTGAAGGTCGGTATTGCCTGTCCCCGCCGGGAAGACGGTGAAACCCATGGCCCTCAGCATGCGGTCGATCAGCAGGCCGGCCGGGGTGACGTGGTAAGACCAGGTGTTGACGGCTATCTGGCCTTTGCCCAGGTCCGGAGGGAGCGTACCCTGCTTCATCCTTCGCTGCGGATCATAGATCGGGCCGGGCGACTGGTAAATGTGGTCGATCTCGCCAAGGGGCACTGCCAGGTAGCCTCCAAAGGGCGGCATCTCCTTTTGCAGCCTGATGAGGTCGTCCTTGCGCAGGACAGGTATTTTCTGCAGGTCGGACAGGCCTTTGATATCCCCCGCTTTGATGCCCGCCCCGTCCATGCGCTGCTTGAATCCCGGGGCATTCCCGTATGCATAGGCAATGAGGCGCTGCAGCTTGGCGGACATCTTTTCGTCCCTTTCAGAAGGTAGCAGCAGCTCGAGTGAACTGTCGTGGGGGAACAGGTCCGCTTTCTCCGCCATATTCAGCGCCTCCCAGCGTATTTTGGAGGAATTATATCACAGCTTTGCAGGGCGGATTCTTTATTGAAAACCTGCGGCTGTAGTACACTTCCCCCCCCTTTATATTGAACTGCTTTCCCAATTCCCGATGAAGCCCCTGTGATTAAAATGGCCTTATCTTCCAGATCCATACTTCAATCTCCCTTTTCATGGTTGATCTTTTGTTGCTGATCTTTTGCGCGCCAGATACTTGAATAATCCGCTAAAAATTGTGCAGGTCATGCGGTTGATAAATCCGGGAATAAAGACGACCTTCTTTCTTCTAAGCGCCTGCCAGGACTGTTCCACTACTTTTTCCGCGGGCATCCACATGAAAGTCGGGATAGTGGAGAAATCGACGCTTTTATACTCGTCAACCGAATGAAAGCCGGTACGCGTAAAACCGGGGCAAAGCGCCTGCACCCTGATCCCGGCGCTTTCTACCTCAAGCTGAAGGCATTCGGAAAATGCAATTAAATAGGATTTAGTGCCGTTGTAGATTACGTTTCCTGATACAGGCAGGAAGGGCGCTACTGAAGCGACATTGACTATGATGCCCTCCCGCCGGGCAAGCATGCCTGGCAATGCGGCTTTGACTAAACGTGTGGGAGCAGTAACATGCAGTGCGATCATATTCAGCGACTTGCTGATATCTACGTCAACAAATGGACCCAGAGTGCCAAAGCCAGCGTTATTGATCAGCACGGACAGATCAGCGGTGTCCAGGACTATTTCTTCAATTGTGGAGACATCTTTTTCGCTGCAAAGGTTGCCCTGAAGCACTGTCACCGAAACGCCATATTTATCTTGCATCTCTCTGGCAATGGATACAAGCCTGTCTTTGCGCCTGGCAACGATGATCAGATCATAGCCCAGTGAAGCTAACAGACGGGTATAAGCTTCGCCGATTCCTGACGACGCCCCGGTGACCATTGCAGATTTCAGCAGCCTGTTTTTCATATCAACCTGATTCTCAATTATACGGGTTACCGGCAATTGTGAAAATAGGTGTCATATAGTTTGACGGAGACTGTGCTGTGACGGTATGCTTTGCGCTGGCAGTGATGAGAGCGCAGAAGGCCTGCCGACAATTGAAATAGGAAATTTAGGATAAAAGTGATGAAGGAGAAAAAGAAAGCGGCAAATCAAAAAGAGAATGGCTCAGAGTCGCCGCGCTATATGCCGACCATGACGCAGGATTACAGCCGCATTTCCGACACGGCAAAGGCTATAGATTTAAAGATATTACCGGGGATCATGACCTATATTCGGTCCATCTCGTCGCGCATGAGCCATATGGACCCGGAGAGTCCCTTCGTCATAGCGGACTACGGCGCTGCAGACGGCGTGAATTCCAGCAGCTTGTTTGAAAAGATCATCGAAGAGATACGCGCCGCGAATCCCTCATTAAAAATTCGACTGCTTTATATTGATATAGCAATACGGGACTATTTCGATCAATTCTGGGTGAATTCAAAATTGAAACGGATGGGCCGTGTGGAAGCGGAATATATCCAACGCTCCTTTTATGAGGCGTTTCCCGAGATATCACGAAAACTCAATATCGGATTTTCTTCCACATCCCTGCACTGGCTCAACACAAAGGATGTGGACACTGATTTTTTTCAGCATCCTGCGCAGATACAGGCCAACCAGATACCGGATGAGGAACGCCGGAAATTTGTCGAAAAATGGGGAAAGGATTGGAGAGTATTTTTCGGGAAACGCGCTGTCGAGCTGGTTAAAGGGGGCGCCCTGTTTCTGGCGAATTTGACCAACCGCGGTCGTGATCGATGGCCGGCATCGGCGGGATATAATAATCTTCGCGATATATGCCGTGAGTTATGTCAGGAAGGCGGGATTAAAAGTGAAGAATTGAACGCCATATTTGTGCCGGATTATTTTGCTACGCCGGATGAGATGCAGTCGCTGATAGATGAAAATAAAATTAAAAAGTTGTTCGATCTCAAATCCTTTGAAGAAATGACCGTCCCCTGCGCTTATTATTCGCAGGTGAAAGATCAGCTGGAAAACGAGCAGGCGAGGGCTAAGCTTGCCGACACACTGGCGCATGTGGTTCGGGCATGGAGTGAATCTTCCATCAGGACAGGGCTTTCTCCCGACAATAAAGACAAAATCGAAGAGATTTATAGGCGGCTGAGGGAGAAGTTTTATGAAACTCCCGAAGGCTTGCCTTACGAGTATTGCCTGCTTGAACTTATAAAAAAGTGAAGTGTGCTTAAGAAGATTCTTTCAGAAAAGGCGCCGGTGTTTTTCCTGGAAATAATTAAATAAGATAAGCCCTGCGGGAACGGATTCCCGCAGGGCTTATTCTCGCTACAGTATTTTTATCACATAGCGCCCGGGTGGATGAGGCCCAGCCTTACTTCTTCTCGTACACGTCAGCCGGAATGCACTGGCCCAGGAGTTCACTATTTAGTTGAGCAGTTGGTGACGAATATTTCGCCGGAGCCAGTTGATCGGGTGAGTATAGCTTGGTATCGGTAGGATACCAAGAGTAATCCGAGACTTTGGCATAGCGCTGCTTGATATTGTCCTTTGATACATTGATGACCAGGAGGTCCGTCGCAATAGCGACAGGGCCCTGGTACCAGGAGCGGATATCCTTCATGGCCGGGCCGACCGTGTCGTCATTGACCTGGAAGTGGGTTGCTATGCCCAGCCGGGGATTGGTCTTGCTGAGTATATAGCCGAAAGCTTTTTGCGGCGTATGGGATGAATCCTGAACGGCCTGTGCCATGCTGAGCGCTTGTTCCCAGCCGGGGTCGCCCGGTTTCAGTGTGGAGTTCTTGGCTGCCCAGGTTTCCGGCGGCACTACCATCTCGTGGATCAGGACATCCACACCCTTGGCCTGGTCGATCATGTAGTTGCTTGGCTTGGTATCGCCGGAAAATACCATGGACAGGCCGTTC
>JAPLHM010000204.1 GCA_026389635.1 Chloroflexota bacterium
AGCCTTGCCCACTTAGAATCAGGGCTGACCTGTGAATAGGCGCCCAGGATATCAAGCCCGGTTTTGGCCAGGTTATCTGTCACGATGTTGCAGAAAAGCTTGTTCCGTGCAGCCTCGTAGCCAGGCATTTTACCCGTGCTCATTTTCCACATTATCTCCAGCCCGAAGAGGCGTAGCGTTTCGAGCTCCAGGGCGCGCTCGGCCAACTTATGGCGCACCACGGGGTCGGCAGACATGGGCTGGCCCTTATGATTGTTGTCTTTGGTATAGCGGACGAGTAATTCCAGTATGCGGCGCCCTACTCCCAGGACATGGGGCGCCAACGAGAGTCGCTCGATTGCCAGGGCGGGGATCAGCATGTAAAAGCCTTTATTCTCTTCCCCCACCAGGTTTGACGCAGGCACCCGCACATTGTCGAAGAAGACCTCGTTGAAACTGTGGATACCGGAGAGATTGACCAGGGGCCTGGTGGTAATTCCGGGGCTCTGCATATCCACGATGATAATGCTCATGCTCTTATGAATCTTATTGGAAGTCGGGTCGGTTTTACAGGCCAACCAGCACCAGCGGGCGCGATGGGCGCAGCTTGTCCACACTTTCTGTCCATTTATTATATAATCGTCGCCTGACTTGATAGCCATAGTCTTGATCTTATTGTAATCCGAGCCCGAATCAGGCTCGCTGTAAGCGGTGCACCATATCCCATCGGGATCACCCGAGGATATTAGCGGGAGGTACTTCTTTTTCTGATCCTCATTGCCGAATAACATGAGGCTGGGGCCGTTAATGCCCGTCCCGGAAATGCCCATGCTGGTACCGGGAATCTCGTGGTAACCGGTCTCCTCGGAGTACACAAATTGTTCCCAGTAGGACGCGCCCGTGCCGCCGTACTGCTCGGGCCAACCCATGCAGAGCCATTTTTTCTGAGCCAGCTTTTTGGATATGGAGAGTGAAAACTCCCAGTCCTCGTCCGCGCTCTCCTCCTCCAACATGGCAGTGCGGTAGGGTTTCCCCGCTACCTCGGCGAGGGCAAATTTACGTATCTCTTTACGCAGTCCATCCGTCTTTTCACCAAGGTCGAAATCCATAGAGTTCCTCCAGTCTTTCCTAAAAGCCGTCCCATATTGTAGTATAATTTTTGTACGATTGATAGAGGAGCGTAATAATGTCACAGGAATTGGGCAAAGTAGAGAAGCCTGAAGCAAGTAACTTCAAGGACAGCAGAAAGATCCTGCAGGTGCCCCTGATCTATGCAGGTAAGAACTCACCGGCCGACTACTTGGATCTCTATGAAAAATACTGGCGGCAGGTTAACGAGATGGTGGCAAAGCTCGAAGGCAATCTGGGGCGCGTGACCCTGATCTACCACGAGACAGTTGATGTGGAGGGTGAAGAGGGTTTAAAGATGCTGGAGGGACTTAATCCTAAGAGCCATGGGATGGTAAACGACCGTTGCAAAGAGTCCGGTTCCCTGAAGTGCATCGAGGTAAGTGAGTTGCTTGAGGAGGTCATGGACTGGGAGCGCTGCATAATGGTTGGCCTTATCAGCGAAAAAGTGGCCAAGCAGGTCTACGAGGCGTACGGCGAGGCATCCAGGAATCGCTACCAGTTTATCAGTAAAACCATCGATGAGACGCTTAAACCCGGTGACGTGGCCCTGCTTTTTATCAGGGAAGGGCATTTAGTCCAGTTCCCGCAGGATATAGAGGTCTTCATGGTGGCGCCGCCGGCATTGGACGAAATACACCGCTGGGCGCGTGACCGTGCTGCTAAAA
>JAPLHM010000159.1 GCA_026389635.1 Chloroflexota bacterium
TGGCTGCGATGGCGACTTCAACCTGGCTTTCCGTCGGACGGCGCGTGGTCATTGACTGCAGCCATAGCCCCGGCATGAGGAGTGCGTGGATGAAACGGTTGTGGCTGTAAGAGGCCTCGAACTTGATCAACTCGTAGCTGAGGGCGGCTATGACCGGCAGCAGCAGGATGCGCGAGGCGATGCTGATCCAAATATTGGGGCGTCCCAACAGGGAGAAGACCAGGATGGATAGGACCAGTACTACCAGGAGGAAGCTGGTGCCGCAGCGCGTATGGGCGGTTGAGCAGTTTTGCACAGGGACCACTTCAAGCGGAGCGCCCGCCTCGTAGGCGTTGACCGACATGTGCTCGGCGCCGTGGTAAGCGAATATCTCGCGGATATCCTTCATGCGGCCGATAAGCGCGAGGTAAACGATAAAAAGTGCGATGCGGATGATGCCTTCAATAAGGTTGCTCATAAAGGCTGAGGAAATAAAGGGATCCAGGAGACGCGCCGCCAGCAGCGGCAGCACGAAGAAAAGGGCGACTGCCAGCACCACTCCCAGCGCCACGCTGCCCCAGATCATGCCAGGGGTGATTTTCTCCTGCTCGGTTTCCGTGGAAACCTGCGCTGAGTGCATCAATGCGCCGGTGCCCAGGACGACGGCCTCTATGAGGGCGATGACGCCCCTGATAAACGGGACTTCCCGCCATTTGCCTTTATAGAGGGTGGCCAGCGGGCGGCTGCTGACGTCGATGCTGCCGTCTATTTTTCGCACGGCGATAGCCATGCTGTTGCGGCCCCGGATCATGACACCACCCATCAGTGCCTGACCGCCGTAGTAAAAAGGCTTATCTTTCGTCATCTGGTAATAAAAAGGGGCGGCTAATGTTACCGCCCCTTTTGGTAGTGCGAAGTGATGCTACTCTGCTTTTTTCTCCCGCTTATACTTCTTGTTGAAGCGCTCCACGCGGCCGGCCGTGTCGATGATCTTCTGCTCGCCGGTGAAGAAGGGGTGGCATTTATTACAGAGCTCTACCTTGAGCGTCTGCCTGGTGGAGCCCGTGGTAAAATTATTGCCGCACGAGCAGGTCACATTGGCATCGAGGAAATATTTAGGATGGATTTTTTCTTTCATCATTACTGTCCCGGGTAAACACTGACCCTTTTCTTGTTCTTGGTATGGTGCTCAAATGTAACGATACCGTCAATTGTGGCAAAGAGCGTGTAATCCCTGCCGCAGCCTACGTTGGTACCGGGGTGTATCCTGGTTCCGCGTTGCCTGATGATAATGGTGCCGGAACGCACGGCTTGCCCGCCGTAGCGCTTAACCCCCAACCGCTTGGCATTACTATCGCGGCCGCCGCGTGTGCTGCCGCCGCCTTTCTTGTGAGCCATTAGTTATCACCTCCGCTGGCTGCTGCCCCGGCTTTGGCGGCTTTTTTAGTTACCTTGCCGCCCGGCTTGACTATCTCCTTGATCAGCAGCCTGGTGTAAGGCTGGCGGTGGCCGGTCTTCCTGCGCTCGCGCACCTTGTTCTTGTAGCGGAAGACGATGATCTTGCGCGCCTTGCCTTCTTCCAGGCAGGTGGCTATTACTTTAGCGCCCTGGACTTCGGGGGTGCCTATGACGACTTCATCACCGTCGGCTATCATGAGGACCGGGCTGAGTTCCACTTGCTTGCCTTTTTCAACGTGCAGGAGGTCCGTGTTGATAACCTGGCCGGTCCTGACCCTGAACTGTTTGCCGCCGCTTTCAACGATTGCGTAAAAAATGCTCATTTCCTTATTCCCTGTGAAAAAACAATAACCGTACAAATATATCAGCCAAAAGGCCCGCTGTCAAATTTGACAGGCGCTATAAAAGGGTGTTCAAAGAGCCTGCGCCGATACCTCACCGGACGTAAGACGCCACGTTACTCGCCATGGCCGTCCTCTTCGCGGCAGGCGATGTCGCAATGCTTCATATACACCAGGTCGCTGGTCACGCTGTCCCTGGCAAGGTAGCCGCCATCAACCTGGCTGACCACCATGAACCACCGTCCGGTTTCATCCTGTATTCTCCTGGGGCTGACTGAGAAGTCCATAATATCCTGTTCCTTCATCTTTCTGTGTGGCCGGTTATTTTAGCACTTTCGGCCGGAAGTGCAATATCACAGCTTCAGGGCTACGTCAGCCCCCTGCTCCACGGCGGCCAGTATCTTGCCAGGCTTGCGTGCATCGCCGATAACGTGCACCTCGGGCACACTGCCTTTGACCAGGTCCTCGAGCGCGTTAACCGGCGCAGCCCCGGTCGCCATCACGATGATATCGAAGGGCCCAAGCCTTTGTTCACCGCCCGGAGTACTCACGGTAGCGAAATCGTCGTCGATGGATAGTACGGTAGACTGCGTGAGTATCAGAACCTGTTTTTCCTTGAGGCGCTGGCGCAGGAAGAAACGCGCGGCCGGGCCGATGTCGCGTGCGGTGTGTTTGAGCATCTCGACAATGGTCACAGCCATACCCTTTCCTGCCAGGTAATCGGCCGTCTCGCAGCCTACCAGGCCGCCGCCGATGACCAGCACACATGGGCCGGCCTCTTCACAGATCAGCGCCTTGCGCGCGCTCATAACTTTCTTACTGTTGATTCCCGGTATGTTAGGGATGGCGGGCTCAGACCCTGTGGCAATGATCAGCACATCAGGACTGATCTCCCTGACCATATCGGCCGTCAGTGCCTGACCGCAGTGCATATCCACGCCGAGCTCCTTGAGGGCCCTTATACGCGAATGGGCCACCTCCTGGTAGAGGGCCTTTGAGGGAGGTATAGAGGCTATCTTGACCTGGCCGCCCAGGTAGCCCTCCTTTTCGTATAAAATCACATTGTGCCCGCGCAGGGCGGCCGTCCTGGCCGCTTCAAGCCCGCCCGGCCCGGCCCCTGCTACGAGTACCCTTTTGGGCGATGATGTCCTGGGCCGTGAGTACTCCTCCTCCCTGCCCAGGGCCAGGTTCTGCAGACAGGTAATGGAGGGCCTCAGCCAGAAGGCAAGCCCCTCGATACAGCCCTCGTTGCAGGACAGGCATTTGACGACGTCTTTCTCCCTGCCTTCCTGTACCTTGGCAGGCCAGTCCGGGTCTGTCAGCGATTGCCTGCCGATGTGGACGATGTCGGCCTTACCGGAAGCGACTATTTCTTCGGCTACAGCGGGGTCGTTGATGCGGCCGGCCACCAGCACAGGAACTTTAAGAGCCTGCTTGAATTTAAATGATGTCCCGGAGTTGAAGCCCTGGGGCATATCGGGCGGCGCGCTGGTGAGATGGCCGGATTCGTAAACGCCGATGGAGATGTCCGCGGCGTCGATGCCGGCTGCCACCAGTTTTTTCATCATCTCGATGCTCTCGGGAACCGTGCGGCCCAGCGGCACAGCTTCTTCACCGCTGATGCGGAAGAGCAGGGGGAAGTCCGGGCCGACCAGTTCCCTGGCCCTCCTGACGATCTCGAGTGGAAAGCGCAGGAGGCCGTCCGGTCCGCCGTGGGCCCCGTGAATCTCGGCGGCGTCGCAGCCCGCGTCTTTTACCCGGCGTGCGGCCTGTGCAAATTTTTCTACCAGGTCCTTTATCTCGGGGATGGTGAGCGCCTGCGGTATTTGCCGTACGATGGGATCGGGCACCGCCGAGGGCGCTATGGGCTGCCTGTTATTGATAAGGAACGGGAAGGTGCAGCGGCCCGGGTGGTAAAGCTGGACCGCGATCTTGGCACCATATTTATGTACCGTATCGGCCAGCTT
>JAPLHM010000340.1 GCA_026389635.1 Chloroflexota bacterium
AGAACCTGGGTGGTATAAAGCATAACCGGCGAATAGACTGAGGTCTGCCATGACCATGGGACGTGGCCCAGCGCGTTAAACGGGGGCGGAAGGAGGTTGGGGTAATACAACTGTTGAAGGTAGATTATCTGCGCAGGAGACTCTTTGTCGGTGATATGGATGTCGGTTATGGTAAAAAAGCGTAACAGATTTGCAGCCTTTGTAGCCGATGAGCCGGTATATGCAGGCGGCATAAGGTCCAGTCTTTTTTGAGCAGCAAGCTCCCCGCCGAACTGCCAATCGCCATAACCGTACTGTACAAATTTGGAAACCTGGTCAATAGGTGGCTTAGGCGAGGTTGAAGGCGGGGTAACAGGACTAACCGTCCTCTCAAGTGTTGTAGTAACCTTGGAATCTATGGGATAGCCGACCGGTTGATTCTGGCAAGCCATAAAAATTAAACCAAAACAAAGCGCAATGACCAGCATGACGGTTTTATTTAAGCTCATTTTCAAATCTCCTCTATCGTGACAAAATCCAAACCATCGTTCATACCCTACACTATAGTTTACGTTGTTAAGGAAAACAACGAAGTCTGACTACGAAGGATAAAGGATGAAAAGATGAAAGAATCGATAATGGAGATAATCGTCTGCCCGGTATGCAAGGGTACCCTCGATCTCAAGGTCACTGAAAAGACCGATATAGAGATAATCGCCGGCACGCTTTTCTGCGCCAAATGCGACTACACCTACTCCATTAAAGACAGCATCCCCAACCTGCTGCCCCCCGATATGAATACCTGAGCTTTTAAGCGGGACGGTAGAGGGCGCAGGATTCCGGCGATTCCCAAACCTCCACACTGTCTATGCCGATATCCCCCGTGAAGTCCGGCGCCAGGCCATTATAGACGGCAGACGCAATGTTCTCGGACGACGGGTTGATCTTATCAAAGGGGTCGATATCATTGAGGCACTGGTGGTCGTACTTGCCGATAATCTCCATCACCTGCCTCTTCAGCTCCGTGAAATCGTAGGCAAGCCCCAGGTCGTTCAACTCCCGGCAATTTAACCTTACAACCACCTTGAACCTGTGCCCGTGCAGCTTCTCGCACTTTCCCCCGTACCCGCGCAGGTAGTGGGCAGCATCAAAACTCTTCTCAACAGCAATAATGTACATATTCAACCTGACCCCTCGTCTTTGTTATCAACCCACTTCTCGACCCTGTAACCGGGTCTCAATTCTGCCAGCAATTCTTTCATGCTCTTATGTAAAACCGGGTGAATTAAACCGGGCGCTATCTCCGCCATGGGCGCCAGTACGAACGCCCGCAGGTGCATGCGGGGGTGGGGTACTTCAAGGCCCTGCTGACTAATTATAGCCCTGCCGAAGAGCAGCAGGTCCAGGTCGATCACGCGCGGCGCACCCTCAAACGGCCGCTCCCTGCCCATCTGCAGCTCTATGCCTCTCAACATCTTCAGCAACTCCCCGGCAGCAGCGCCCGTATCGACACAGGCCACGCCGTTGAGGAAGTCAGGCTGGTCTGTATATCCTTCGGGGGCCGTCAGGTAGATCGAAGATGTAACCAGGACGGTCTCACTTTGCGATAACAGGCGGATGGCCTCCACCAGGTTGGCCTCCCGGTCTCCCATATTTGTCCCAAGGCCGATATAGGCGAGGGTCATCCCGCTACGCTCCTTCCCACGATGGCATCGCTCATGCGGCAGATCAGCTTCATCTGCCCCACATCATGCACCCTCACCATGTCGGCGCCCCTGCTGATGCCTATGGCTATGGATGCCGCGGTGCCCAGGGCGCGCTCCTCCGCAGAGGCACCGGCAACGGCGACTATAAAAGATTTGCGCGAGGTCCCCAGCAGCACGGGACATCCCAGCACCTTCAACTCGTCCAGCCGCCTGACGATCTCAAGGTTCTGCTCCACGGTCTTGCCAAACCCTATGCCTGGATCGATTATAATGTTCTCCCGCCTGACACCGGCACGGACCGCGCGCTCAATCAAGTCACCCAGTTGCGATATAACGGCCTCAATAATACTAATGGTCACCTGTCCCCTCTGGTTGCTGGTTATAGAACGATGGGCACATCCCTTTGGGCCGCCAGCTTTAGCATGCCCGGTTCCATATTGGTGCCGGAGATATCGTTGATCATGCAGGCGCCGGCCTCCAGTGCCCGCAACGCGACCTCAGGCTTGCAGGTATCAACGCTGATGGGTACCCCAATATGGCCGGAGATGCCGGCAATGAATGGTATGACCCTGCGTATCTCCTCGTCTGCCGCTACAGCGCCGGCGCCCGGCCTGGTAGATTCCCCGCCGACATCGATGATGTCCGCGCCCTGCTCCACCATTTGTCGGGCTTTCTGCGTTGCGGAATCAAGGGATGCGCACCCATCCCCCGAAAACGAATCGGGGGACATATTAATAATCGCCATGACATATGTGCGCTGGCCCCACCTGAAAAGGCTGTTCCCACAGTGTGTTATATCGGGTGATTTCATACAATGGTATTTTACCATTTGCCCGGAGGGGTTGTGCGCCGCCTTTATTCAAATACAGGGCAATTATGTTAAAATGTACATCCAAATAGTCGTCAAAAGGCACTGCCCCAGGAGTTCATTTGCATGGGCAAAACTATCAGTGAAAAGATATTGAGCGTCAAATCCGGCAGCGATGCCAGGGCCGGGGATATCGTCATCTCCCCCGTTGACCTGGTATTTGTGCAGGATACGACGGGACCGCTCACCATAAGGCAGTTCAAATCGGGCAACAAGCAGACGCTGGCCGCACCCCGAAGGACGGCCCTCTTCATCGACCATGCCAGCCCCAGCCCCAACCGGCAGCTTTCAAACGACCATATCTTTATGCGGGAATTCGCGGACGAGACAGGCTGCCTGCTCTTCGACGCCGGCAACGGCGTCTGCCATCAGGTCGTGGCCGAGCAGTTAGCCAGGCCCGGCGACGTCATAGTGGGGGCCGATTCCCACACCGTAACCGCCGGCGCGCTGGGCGCCTTTGCCACCGGTATGGGATCGAGCGACGTGGCGGTAGCCATGTCGCTGGGCAAGACATGGTTCAGGGTGCCCGAGACCATAGCGATCGAGGTGACCGGCAAATTCGCCAAAGGCGTGGGCGCCAAGGACCTGGTTCTGTACCTTATCGGCCTGATCGGGGCCGACGGCGCCACCTACAAGGCGCTGGAATTTATAGGCAGCACGGTCAACGATATGCCTGTCTGGCAAAGATTGACCATCTCTAATATGGCCATCGAGGCGGGCGCAAAGGTTGGCCTCTTCTGCGCCGACTCAGTTACCGAGGAGTACATGGAAGCACAGGGGCGGGGTCAGGAATACACTCCCATCGCCGCGGACAGCGACGCGGTTTACGAGCGCATGATTAAAGTAGCGGCGGATCAGTTGGAACCGATGGTTGCCATGCCCCACGCGGTGGACAACACTGCAACCGCAAGGTCGCTGGGCAATATACGGGTGGATCAGGTATTTATAGGCACGTGCACCAACGGACGGCTGGAAGATATGGCGGAAACGGCCTCCATACTAAAGAACAAGAAGGTACAGGCGGGGGTCAGGCTGATCGTCTGCCCCGCCTCAAGGAAGGTATATACAATGTCCATCTACGCCGGCCATATCCAGGCCATTGTCGAGGCAGGGGGCATCATCATGCCACCCGGGTGCGCCGGCTGCCTGGGACTGCACCAGGGGGCGCTGGGAGACAAAGAGGTGTGCCTGTCCACCGCCAACCGCAACTTCAAGGGGCGCATGGGCAATCCCGAGGGTGAGATTTACCTGGCGAGCACGGCTACGGCCGCGGCATCGGCTCTGACCGGCAAAATAACCGATCCGAGGGAGGTGCTGTGATGGAGCAGGGTACCCTCAACGGAAGGGCCTTTAAATTCTGTGACGGCATATCCACCGACCTGATTATCGCCGGGAAATACGCGCACCTGCGCAGCAACCTGCCCGAGCTGGCCAAACATGCCATGGAGGACGTCAATCCTAATTTCGTCAAGCTTGTCAGGCCCGGGGATTTTATCGTTGCCGGGTGCAACTTCGGCCTGGGGTCCAGCCGGGAACATGCCCCGCTGGTGATAAAAATGGCGGGCGTGAGCGCTATACTTGCCAAATCATTCGCTCGCATCTTCTTCAGGAATGCCATCAACCAGGGCGTGCCCGCCCTCATCTGCCAGACAGACGGCATAGCCGAGGGCGATTGCCTCGAGATAAGCCTGGATGAGGGCCTGATCCGCAATATCACTAAAAATGAGAGTTACAGCTTCACAAAGATACCACCCACCATGCTGAGCATACTGAACGAAGGGGGACTTATCCCCTACATCAATAAGCACGGCGACTTAAAGCTCTGAAAAAGAAACTGCCTTAAGAGGTTATGTAAAATGACTTACCGCGTTACCTTGCTTCCCGGCGACGGCATCGGGCCCGAGATTACCAGGGCAACCACCCGCGTGCTGGAGGCAACCGGCATCGCCTTCGAATGGGATATCCACACCGTGGGCGAGGCGGCCCTCGAAAAGTACGGTACACCGCTGCCCGAGGAGACCCTGGAATCCATCAGGAGGAACAGGGTCGCCCTCAAGGGACCCGTCACCACTCCCATCGGCAAGGGATTCCGCAGCGTGAACGTTGCGCTGCGCAAGCAGCTCGACCTGTACGCCTGCCTGCGGCCCTGCAAAAGC
>JAPLHM010000154.1 GCA_026389635.1 Chloroflexota bacterium
CGTCCCAAGTAATCAAAGTTGGAACGGGGAGGCTGAGGCCCTAACACATGGCGAGCGAAGGTTGGCCTGTGCGACGGGGGTGGATGAGGAACCGGGAAAACGAGGTTACTTGGGGCGTTTTATTTTTTTGACGCCGCTACAATGTCGCTATAGACGGGAGGTTGCGGTACTTGCCGCCCATGTCCAGCCCGTAGCCGACCACGAACTCATCCGGTATCTCGAACCCCACGTAATCCAAATGCACGTCTATCAAACGCCGCACCCGCTTGTCTAAAAGGGTGCATACCTTGAGGCTGGCCGGCTTGCGGGCCGTCAGGTTGTTGAGCACATAGTTCAAGGTCATGCCCGTGTCCACGATGTCCTCCACCATCAGTACATGCCTGTCCCTGATGTCGGTGTCTAAGTCCTTGAGTATCCTGATCAACAGGTCGGACTTGTCGGCCGGCGTGGAGATGGCCATGAAATCTACCGTCACCGGTATGGATATGTTGAGCATGAGGTCGGATATAAAGCAGACGACGCCCTTGAGGATGCCGATCAGCACAAGCTCACGGCCCTGGTAATCCCGTGATATCTGCTTGGCCAGCAGTTTGACCCGGCGCTGGATCTGTGTCTTGCTGAACAGGTAACGCTGCACGCCCGTCATCTTGCTCTCGCCCAGGGGTATGAAACCGTGCCGGGCAAACAACTTTAAATAGTCCCCCTTGTTGAGCAGCTTGATGCTGACGTCGGGATAAACCTCCTTGAGACGGCGCACCTTGTGGTTCTTCTCCGTTATAAGGCTCTGCTTAGACGTGGTAAGCTCGATGTAGAGGTCTATCTCGGGCAGGTAGAAATCAGGGGTGAACATCTCGGTGATGCGGTTGTCCTGCGAGGATAGCGGAAAGGAGCGCGGCTCGTATAACCACTCAACCTGGTAAAAATCCAGCAGGCGGGCGAATTCCTCCTCGCTGGGATGACCGAAAGTGACCGGCCTGATGGGCGCAAGCGGGAGGTCGGAGAAGCTGGTCAGCCTCTTCTGCTGCGTGATGTTGGACTGGTGGCGGTTGTTGAGGTCCTGCGCTAACTCGATCTTCTCAAGCGTGAGGGCTAAGATGTTGGCCACCGTGGAGATGAAGTCCTTCTCGTTGGGCTTGAAACGCCGCTTCTCACGGGTGTAAACCCTTATCTCCCCGATGACCTCTCCGCGCTGAATGATGGGCGCCCCCAGCAGGGACTTGATATTCTCCCGCGCGGCCTGCTCGGGATACTGTGTGCGCCTGTCTGTGTAAATGTCGTCCACGGCCACTATCTTGCCGTCTAATATGTCGGGATAGCTCTTGCGGGCGTTGATGGCCCCCTTGCGCAGGTACAGGTCGCTCAGACCCCAGGCGCCCGCGATATCAAGGTATTCCCTGCGCGGGTTGAGCAGCATCACGGCGCAACCGGAGGCCTGTAATCCCCTGGCAGCGCTGGCAGCTATGGCGCTGACTAACTTTTTGAGCGGAAGCGTGTCGTTGGCAGCTTTGGCTATTTGCTTATATGCAAGCGAATAGCGGTTTTCAGTGGCATCCATTCATCACCCACCTCACAAATCCTCTTTATATTATATTATCCGCATTTAGTATAGCCGCAACTGGGACAGATATGGCACCCCTCCTGGTAAACTAACTGGTTGCCGCAATCCGGGCACTGGCCGCTGTAATTGGACGGCCCGCCCGGGGCACAGTCCGACACTACCCTATCATCCTCTTTTTTTGCATATTTCTCAAGTACGCTGCCAATGGCGTCGGCACAGGACAATATGGCGCGGCCGTTCTCCCATGATACGGAAGGACACCTGATGGTGCGCAGTTGCTTTATGACTGAACCAACCTCTATGCCGGAGCGCAACACCAGCGAGATCAGCCTGCTGGTGGCCTCAAGCTGGGCCGAGGCGCAGCCCCCGGCTTTGCCCAGGCTGGAGAATACCTCGCAGATACCCGTGTCATCGAAATTGACCGTTACGTAAATATAGCCGCAACCGGTGGTGACACGCTCGGTGATGCCCCGGGTGATCTTGGGCCTCTGCCGCGGCGCCGGCCTGGCCTCGCCCTCTGCCTCCTTAACCCTGGCCTGCGGCGTCTCCTTCTGGCCGGTGTTGAGCACCTGGCTGTCGCGGCTCCTGTCCCTGTAAATGGTAACGCCCTTGAGCCCGACCTTGTAGGCGGTCATATATACTTTCTGCACGTCCTCAATGGTGGCCTCAAAAGGCAGGTTGACCGTCTTGGAGACGGCGCTGTCAGTGTATTTCTGGAAGGCCGACTGTATCTTTACATGCCACTCGGGCGAGATCTCGTGAGAAGTGACGAATACCTCTTTGACCCAGTCAGGCGCCTCTTCGATGTCATGCAGGCCGCCGCCCTCGGCCAGCTTTTTCATCAGCTCGGGCGAGTAAAATCCCTCTTCCTTAGCAACGGCTTCGAAATAGGGGTTGATCTCTATAAGGGTCTGGCCGTCCAATATGTGACGGAAGTAGCTCAGCGCAAAGAGGGGTTCGATGCCGCTGGAGCAGTTGGCTATGATGCTGAGCGTGCCGGTGGGGGCGATGGTGGTGCGGTTGGCATTCCTGACCCTGGGGCCGTCCTTGCTGTCGTAGGTGCTGCCGATGAAGGCGGGAAAAAGGCCGCGCGACAGGCCCAGCGCGACGGATTCGGACGTGGCCTCATCGGAGATGAAGCGCATGACGCTCTCGGCTGTCTCCAGCGCTTTTTCGGAATTGTAGGGCACGCGCAACTGGATGAGCATGTCGGCGAATCCCATTACACCCAGGCCCACCTTGCGCGTCTTACGGGTCATCTCACCTATCTGGGGCAGCGGGAATCGGTTGACCTCGATAACGTCGTCGAGGAAGCGCACGGCCAACCTGACCGTCTGCCCCAATTTGTCATAATCTATCTCGCATTGGCCGTCGGCCGTGCGCAGCATATGGGATAAATTGACCGAGCCCAGGTTGCACGACTCGTAGGGGAGCAGGGGTTGCTCGCCGCAGGGATTGGTGCTCTCTATCCTGCCCAGGTTGGGCGTGGAGTTGAACTCGTTGATACGGTCGATGAAGATGATGCCGGGGTCGCCCGTACGCCACGCCATGTCGACTATCTTGCAGAAGACCCGGCGGGCGTTGAGCCGCCCTTCCACCGCCCCGCTGTTGGGGTTGACCAGGTTGTAGTCCCCCTCGGCTTCCACGGCCTGCATGAAGCTGCCGGTGGCCGCCACGGAGATATTGAAGTTGGTGAAAGCTTTGGGATCCTCCTTGGAGGTGATGAATTCCATGATATCGGGATGGTCCACGTTGAGTATGCCCATGTTGGCCCCACGCCGCATGCCACCCTGCTTGATTACATCGGTGGCCGTGTCGAAAGCGCGCATGAATGATACGGGACCGCTGGCCACGCCGCCGGTGGAGCCCACGCGGTCCTGCTTGGGTCTGAGGCGGGAAAAGGAGAAGCCCGTGCCTCCACCGCTCTTGTGAATGAGCGCTGTGTACTTGACGGCGTCGAAAATGGATTCCATGGAGTCTTCTATAGGCAGGACGAAGCAGGCGGACAACTGCCCCAGCTCCCGGCCGGCGTTCATCAGCGTGGGGGAATTGGGCAGGAAGTCCAGGGAGGTCATGGCACGGTAAAATTTGTCTTCCCACTCCGCTACATCGGCATTTTTGTCGAATATCAGCTCGGCCGAGGCTATGTGCCTGCTGACCCTGCTGAAAAGCTCTTCGGGCGCCTCCGCGGGGTTGCCCTGGGCGTCCTTCTGCAGGTACCTTTTCTCCAGCACCGTCAGCGCGTTCTCCGACAGCTTTAACTCGACCGCGGCAGGCCTGTCGGCCGGCTGCGCAGCGGCTGCCGGCGCAGGACCGGCTACCAGCACAGGACCGGCTGCGGGGGGTGGTTGCAGCGCAGCCTGTTTCTCAGCCGGCGGCCTGACACTGGCTTTTTCAGCCAGCAGCTCGTTTACTATGGTCTCTATACGCTCCCTGGGCGGCAGCGGGCGTATGGCGGGCGCTACCAAGTGTTCCATGCCCGGCAGCGCCTGGTCCATCCTTTTAGCCGTGGTCTGCTCATCCATAGTCATACTTTTCTCCAACCTCGATATTGCCTGTTCTGTAAGTTCCTCGAGCTCACGCCTGTCCGTGATGCCCATGGTCTGTGTATAAGTGAAGACCGTCCTGGCGACGAAATTCCTCACGGGATCGGGAAGCCGGTTGCGGGACTGCTTATTTACCATCACGCTGTCTCAGCCTGGCCCTACGCCTCTGCCCGGACAGCGCATCCTTGTTGATCAGAGGGAGCTGGCCGTCCAAGGGCGCGCCAAGCTTGCTCTCGATAAGTGTGTCCACCGCCTGCTTGAGCGTCGTGATGTCGCTGAACTCGTAGTAAACGCTGGCAAAGCGTATGTAGGCTATGTGGTCCAATTCAGATAGCCGGGCAATCACGACCTTGCCTATGTGGGAGCTGGATACCTCGTTCCTGCCCAGGCTGTAAAGCTCAGCCTCGATGGTCTCTACCAGCTTCTCAATGGTTCCAGTCGGCATGGGACGTTTCTCGCAGGCCTTGCGTATGCCGGAGAACAGCTTCTCGCGGTCGAACTCCTCACGGCGCCCATCCTTCTTGATGATGTAAAGGCTCCTGTTCTGCAGCCTCTCGTAGGTGGTAAAACGGTGCCCGCATACCGCGCACTCGCGCCGCCGCCTGATCTCCTCCCCCAGGCTCCGGGAGTCTATTACCCTGGATTCCGGCTCAGCGCAAGAAGGACATTTCATCTCTTAACACTATAATATGTGGTTTTTATGGATACTACCACAACATATAGGCGTAGTCAATGGTTTAGGAGACATAAATAGGACGGGGCGGAGAATTTTCTCCACCCCGTCCAATGGGATGCTATGTTGAGTCTAAAAGGTCAGCGTTGCATCCTGTTCATGCCTGCCGGTTGTGGGGCTGCCACTTGCGCATTGGGATAACGCGAGCCTCTCCTCAGGAATGAGGGTACGTCGAGGCTGTCTTCGGTAGCTCCTCTCAGCAGTCGGCGCAACTCGACCTCGGTGGGTACGCCGGAACCGTACTGTGCGGTGAAGCCTGTAGCTATGATGGTGATCTGTACCTCGTCCTCCATCTGCGAATTGAAGACGACGCCGAAAATGATGTTGGCATCGGGATCGACCGACTGTGAGATCACGTCGGCCGCCTCGTTGCACTCGAACAGGGTCAGGTTGCTGCCGCCTGTGACGTTGAAGAGCACGCCCTTGGCGCCGCTGATGGATACGTCCAGCATGGGACTGGCCAACGCGTTTTTGGCGGCCTCGATGGCCCGGTTGGTGCCTTTGCCGTGTCCTACCGACATCCAGGCGGGGCCGGAGTTTTTCATGATGGCCCTGATGTCGGCGAAGTCGAGGTTGATCAGGCCGGGTACTGTCACTACCTCGGCGATGGCCTGCACGCCCAGGCGCAGCACATCGTCAGCTAACCTGAAGGCATTGTCCACGGTGGTCTTGTTGTCACATAGTTCGACGATGCGGTCGTTGGGGATGATGACCAGCGTATCTACCTTGTCGCAAAGCTGCAGTATGCCTTCCTCGGCGATCTTCATGCGGCGGGCGCCCTCGAAGGAGAAAGGTTTGGTGACGATGGCAATGGTGAGTGCACCCGAGGACCTGGCGACTTCAGCCACTACGGGTATGCTGCCGGTGCCGGTGCCGCCGCCCATGCCGGCTGTGATGAATACCATGTCTGCGCCGGCCACCACTTCCTGTATGGCCTGGCGGCTTTCCTCGGCTGATTTGCGCCCGACCAGGTGGTCGCCGCCGGCGCCGAGGCCGCGGGTGAGCTTTTCGCCGAGCTGGATGCGTACCGGGACTTCAGCTAAGGCCAAAGCCTGGGCATCGGTGTTCATGCAGATGAATTCTACGCCCTTGATGCCTTCGCGGACCATGCGGGTGATGGCGTTAGAGCCGCCACCCCCGCAGCCGATGGCTTTGATCTTGGCCGGTGCGGTCGAAAACATTGATTTTGACATTCTTTAGTTAACCTCCTGATATTTCCCTAAAATTTTTATGCGCCGAAGAATTTCCTGAGCATACCCATGACGTTGTTGACCGAGCCTGCCGGCCTGGCCTTGGCTTCCCAGGTGGGCTTGCCCCCTGTCTTGATGGCCCACAGCAGCAGCCCTACGCCGGTGGCGTTGGCCGGATCATGCAGCACGTCGGTGATACCGTAAACCCCCATTGGCTCGCCGATCCTGGTGGGGATGCGTATGGAGGCGCGGGCCAGGGCTTCCAGCCCGTTCATCTTGGAGCCGCCGCCGGTCATTACCAATCCCGCAGGTGCAAGCGTGGCATAGCTGGTGTCGGGCATCTCCAGCAGTATCAACCTGAGCAACTCCTCCATGCGGTCCCTCAGTATGTTGCTGAGGTCCTTGTAGGAGACGCTGTGCCCATCCTCCACCGTAAGCGTGGAACTCTCGTCCTTGGACCCGGTCTCGGGGTAAACGTTGCCGTACTTCTTCTTCATCGCTTCGGCGATCTCGAAGGGCAATCCCAGGCCGATGGAGAGGTCGCTGGTGAACTGGTAGCCCGCTACGGGGATGATGGACGTGTGGTAGATGCTGCCGTCCTTGAATACTGCGATGTCCGTGGTGCCTCCGCCGATGTCAGCCATGATAACGCCGATCTCCTTCTCTTCGGGGGTGAGAACGGACTCGCCGCTGGCCAACGGTTCGAGCACCAGGTCGTCGATCTCGACTCCCACGCTGCGCACGCACTTGACAAGGTTTTGTACCGAGGCAGTTGAGGCGGTGATGATGTGTGTCTCAACGTCCAGCCGGAATCCGTGCATGCCCACCGGGTTCTTGATCTTTTCCTGGGTATCAAGGCTGTAACCGCGGGGTATCTGGTGGAGTATCTTCCTGTCATCGGGTATGTTCATGTTCTTGGCCGCTGACAGCACGCGAGACAGGTCGTCCGACCTCACCAACCTGTCGGTGCGCGGTATGGCAACCACTCCGTGGCTGTTGACCGAACTGATGTGCCGGCCTGTGACACCGATGTAGGCCGATTCGATCTTTACGCCGCTGGCCTGTTCAGCGCGCTTGACCGACTCGGCTACCGAGTCCCTGGCCTCATCGACATTTACCACCATGCCTTTGTGCAGGCCATGGGACGGTACCTGACCGACACCGAGCACCTGCAGCGCACCCCCCGAATCCAGGGTTGCGACTATGGTGCAAATCTTGGTCGTACCCACGTCGATGCCGGTAATTAGTTTTTTGGTCATTAATTCAAGCCTCCTTCGATTTAATCTTTTCCCGTAATCAAATGTTTACTGCGCGAAGTATAGAATGGCGATCGCTATGGTCAGGCTGATGAAAACGACGCCATCGAAGACCATGCCCCCGAATATGGTGAGGAGTTTGCGGTCGTTGTTCAGGATGGAATTGAGTCTTTTTGCTCCGATCATTCTCTTTGCCTCCTGTACTTTTTTTATAACTTGACAGCCACGCGGAGTTTGGCGCTCCGGCTGCGTGGGTTTCTCTCGGTCTCTTGCTCTGTGGGATTCACGGGATGCCTGCTGACCAGCTCCAGGGTCGGCTTATGCTGGCAGCGGCACTGCGGTATGCTGGGCGGACAGATGCAACCCCTGGTCTCGCGCAGCATAAAGTTCTTGACGATGCGGTCCTCCAGGGAGTGATAACTGATCACGGCCAGCCTGCCGCCGCTCGATAGACAGTTAATGCTCTGGTCCAGCGCGGTGGTCAGGTGGTCGAGCTCGCGGTTGACCGCTATGCGCAATGCCTGGAAGGTCCTGGTCGCGGGGTGTATCTTGCTGTAACGGTCGCCCACTGCGGCGGCGACAATAGCGGCCAGGTCTTCAGTATCTGAAATGGGCCGGTGGTCAACTATTGTCCGGGCTATCTTATGCGCCAGGGGCTCCTCGCCGTAGATGAGTATGAGCTGGGCAAGCTTGTCCTCGGGCAGCCGGTTGACGATGTCCGCGGCGGTAAGCTGCTCGTCCGGGTTGAATCTCATATCAAGTGGACCGTTCAACTGGAAGCTGAAGCCGCGCTCGGCGCTGGCTAACTGCAGCGATGAAAGGCCGAGGTCGAAGAGTATGCCGTCGGCGGCGCTGAAGCCGGTTTCGCGGCAGATGTTCTCAAGGTTGTAAAAGTTGTCGTTGATGATAACCGAGTTTTCGAAGAAATCGTAGAGATTGTGCTGGGCCAGCCTGATGGCCTCGGGGTCGGCGTCTATGCCCAGCAACTGGCCGCCGGGCCGGCACCTTGCTAAAATGGCCAGTGAATGTCCCCCGCCCCCCAGTGTGCAATCAATGTAGCGTCCCCCCGGCCTGACATCCAGCGCCTCGACTACCTCATCCACGAGGACCGGTGTATGCACCCTGTTGGCTAAAGCGAGGCTCATTTCCTTTCCTCCAAAATCTCCATCAACTGGCGCGCGTCGTCAGAGGACGGGCGTTCTTTTTGCCACTGGACGGGGTTCCAGATCTCAAAGCAATTATTGGCGCCCAGCACCACCGCGGCGTCCGATATGGCGCACCTTTCACGCAGCGCTGAGGGCAGGGAGATCCTTCCCTGGTTGTCTATGCTGACCTCGTTGGCGTTGCTGAAGATGAAGCGGTTGACCTTCCTCTCCTTGTCGGAGATGAGGAAGCTGGACGGGGCCTGGTTGGTGGTCATCTTGTTCCAGTCGGCCCTGGTATAGACGGTGATGCAGTTGTCGGCCACTAAGGTCAGCACCAGGCCGTCCTCGATCTCTTTGCGGAAACGGGGAGGAAGGGGCAGCCGCCCCTTGTTATCAACCTTGTATTCGTATTCGCCTAAAAACATTACAGTTTAACCTTCAAACCCGCTTATACTAAGAGGGCCTCCCTTTGAACTTCTCCTTCGAGGTTCCTGATGGCGCTCCAGTCCAGCATAGCCAGTTCCCGCAGATAGTCGCCCAGCGCATGCCGGGGGTTTAACGAGTAGTGCGCGATGCCGCTGGCGCAGTACATCTCCTCCACCATCCCCTTGTCTATTAATTCCCGCAACAGCTCGCGCAGGTGGTAGTGCGTGACATCCAGCACATGCGCAATGCCGTCGAGGTTGAACTTGGCCTGGGGATGCCTGCTCCAGAAGAGCAGCAGACGTAAGCGGTGTCCCGTGAAATCATTTTCCCTGAGAAAAGAGATCAGATCGTGGTCCGTCATGTGCACGCACTGACTATCTATTACCATGTCGTTTCCCCTTTTTTACCACTTTTTACCACTATGTCCCATTATTGACTC
>JAPLHM010000133.1 GCA_026389635.1 Chloroflexota bacterium
GCCCGCGTGCGCAGCCACGTTTTCCAGCGCCTCCTTGACGATGCGGTAAGCGGCCAGACCGGTCTCGGGCGGTATCTTCTTGTGCAGCCCCTGGTGCTCGAACAGGACAGCCACGCGGGTGCGCGAGGTAAAACTCTCAAACAGGTAGAGCAGGGCGGGCAGCAGCCCCAGGTCGTCCAGCATCTTGGGGCGCAGTTCCAGGGATAGCTCTCTGGTTAGCGACATCATCTCGTTGACCAGCGACTGCGCCTCGCCCAGCGTGTAGCGCACCCTGTCCGGGGAGGAGGCCATGGCGTCACCCAGCAGCAGCTTGAGCACGGCCAGCGACTGGACCAGCCAAGCGTGGAGTTCGCGGGCGATGGCCCGCCGCTCTCCCTCCTGTATCTCCACCAGCACCCTGGCGATCAATAAAGGATCATCCATAAGACCCACATAATATGGCCCGCCACGATGATTTGTCAATCCTTAATAAATTACTCTTCAGCCGATTTGATTTCCGACTGCGGCGCCTGTAAGATTAACGCGGTTTTTGGCCTCAAAAAGGCCGCTTTAAAGGCAAATGCATGAAGATCAGCGAGATTATAAAAGGACAGGGTAAATGCCTCTCCTTCGAGTTCTTCCCGCCCAAAACGCCTGTTGGCGAGGACAGGCTGCTGCAACGTATTGAGAGGATGAAGGCCTTTAACCCGTCCTTCATCTCGGTCACCCAGCATGCCGGGAGCGATACGCTGGGCAAGACCAAGCACATCGTGCGCAAGCTGCACGATGAAACAGGTCTGACCGTGATGCCGCACATCACCTGCGCCGACCCTCGCAGGAGCGAACTGGAGCCGGTCATCAACTACTACCAGGGAATAGGCACGGAGAATGTGCTGGCGCTGCGCGGCGACCCCGAGGAATACGGCGCCGATGTCTTCGACGGCCAGCAGCACTTCCGCTTCGCCTCGGACCTGGTGCGCTTCCTGGCCACCTATGAGAGCTTCTGCATCGGCGTGGCCGTTTACCCCGAAGGCCACCTGGAATCGCCCAACCTGGGGCTGGACACGGCCTACACCAAGCAGAAAATGGACCGGGGGGCGGATTTCGGCATCACCCAGATGTTCTTCGAGAACTTCCACTTTTACCGCATGCTGGACCGCTTCGAACGGGACGGCATCAGCATACCCATCATTGCCGGCATCATGCCCATCACCGACTTCCAGAAGGTCGAGCGCTTCAGCGAACTGTCCGGTGTGGAGATACCCATACCTATCACCACTAAGTTCGAGGAGATGGATGACCCGGATGACGTCATCAGCGCAGGCATCGACCTGGCCACCGGGCAGTGCCTGGACCTGCTGGACAACGGCGTGCGCTGCTTCCACTTCTACACGCTCAACCGTGACGAGGCGGTAGCACGGATATTGAATAACCTGGCTTCTGCGCTCACATAGTCTACACAACTTCTTTAAAAGTATAAGGGGGATGCCGCCGGGCGAGCTTTGCAGCATGATCCTGGGCGATTTCGGGGCGGACATCGTTAAGATTGAGGCGGTCACACAGTCCAGCGAACGCAAGCTGGTCGACCCCGCAGAGGCCGAGGCGCTCAAGTCACTGATGGCATTCAACGCCATGAACCGCAATAAAAAGAGCATCCGCATCAACCTCAAATCGGAGGATGGCAAAGAGGTCTTCTATAAATTGGCCAAAGAGGCCGACGTGGTGATCGAGGGCTTCCGCCCCGGCGTGGCCAAACGCATGGGCGTGGATTACCAAACGGTTAACAAGCTCAACCCCCGCATCGTTTACTGCTCGCTCAGCGGGTACGGACAGGACGGCCCCTACAGCCAGCACCCGGGACACGACATCAACTACATCTCTATAGCCGGCGCCCTCAACCTCATCGGCTGGCCGGGCAGCCCCCCTCCCATACCGCTCAATTTCCTGGCCGACTTCGCAGGCGCCTCCCTGCACGGGGTGATGGGCATCCTGCTGGCCCTCATTGCGCGCCAGTCCTCGGGCAAGGGGCAGTTCGTGGATATCTCCTACACGGACAGCGTCATCACCCTCATGACCTTCTTCCTGCAGCAATACTTCGGGGGCGGGCTCAAGTTCCCCCGCGGGCAGTGGGCGCTGGCAGGAGGGTACCCGTATTACCAGACCTACGAGTGCTCCGATGGCAAGCGCATCAGCCTGGGCTGCGTGGAGCCATGGTTCTGGGAAAACCTCTGCCGCGCCATCGGCCGCGATGACCTCAAGGGGTTCAGCTTCACACCGGACCATTTCCTGCAGCCGCCGCAGGACGGCAGGTGGCAGCAGGCCGCGGAGGAGGTAGCAAAGGTCTTCCTGACAAAGACGCGCGACGAGTGGTTCGACATCCTGTGCAAACACGACGTGCCGGCCGGCAAGGTGTACGAGATAGACGAGGTCTTAACCGACCCGCAACTGCTGCACCGCAAGATGCTGCTGGAATTCGACCACCCTAAGCTGGGCAAGGTCAGGCAGCCGGGCATCGCGCTCAAGCTCTCGCAGACCCCGGGCAGCGTGAGGAGCATGGCCCCCTTCTCGGGCGAGAACACGGACGAGGTGATGAAGTCCCTGGGCTATACCCCAAAGGAAATCGAGGGCTTGCGCAAAACTAACGCGATAGGCTAATATTTGGGAATACAGGAGGTGGGATTATGGCAGCCAAAGCATTCGTACTGGTAACTACATCGGTGGGACAGACCAAGTCGGTCCTCACTCATCTCAAGAAGCTCGACGGGATAAAGAGCGTAGATGCCGTGATGGGACCTTACGACATCATAGCAGTCGTAGAGGGGGAATCGGTGGATAACGTGGGCAAGCTCATCACCGAGCAGTTCCACAAGATAAGCGGCATCGAGCGCACGACTACCTGCCAGACAATCAGGATCGCCTGACCAGCCCTACCATGGACTGCGTGTTCTGCAAGATCGCGGCCGGTACAATACCGGCGGATGTCGTTTACAGCGACGGGGAGCTGATGGCTTTCCGAGATATCCACCCCATGGCGCCCGTTCACGATATCCTCATCCCCAGGAAACACATCGGTTCCCCAAACGGCCTCTCCGACGCCGACCAGGCCCTGGCCGGCAGTATGCTGCTGGCTGCGGGCAAGGTTGCCATCAAAGAGGGTATCGCGGAGTCGGGCTACCGGCTGGCTATTAATAGTGGCCCGCACGGCACACAGGCTGTACCGCACCTCCACCTCCACATATTAGGCGGACGCCTGCTCTCGGCGGAATTGGGCTAAGGCGCGTCTGAAAGCGGCCCTATTTTTTCGATCACTTGCTCAATAGCCTCGTCCGGTGTGGAAGCCCCCGCGGTTATGCCCACCGCCTTCTTCCCTTTGAGCCAGCCCGCATCTATCTCACCAGCGTTCTCAATATGGTGTGTCTCGACTATATGCTGGCAGACCTCGGCCAGGCGCCTGGTGTTGGCGCTGTTGTGCCCCCCCACGACGATCATGAGGTCGCTGGCGCCGGCCAGTTCCTCGGCCGCCAGTTGCCTTTTCTGGGTCTCCTGGCAGAGTGTGTTCTCCACCCTGATCTCCCTGGCCCGCGGCAGCAGCCTCTGTGTGAGCCTGTTGACGAAGGTGGTGAACTCCGCCCTGCTCTGCGTGGTCTGCGCCATGATGCCTATACGGGCGGGCAGATTCTCGATGGGCACGTCATCGGCGTTCATGGAGGCGATGGCCTGACCGCCGGCCCAGCCCAGCAGGCCGCGCACCTCGGGGTGGCTGGCCTCGCCGAAGATAATCACGCCGAAACCGGCATTGGCCAGCCGCCGTGCTGCTTTCTGCGCACTGCGCACGATGGGGCAGGTGGTGTCTATGACCTCGGCCCCCTTTGCCTGCATCTGCTCCAGCACGGCCGGGGAAACGCCGTGCGACGCCACAGCGATCACTCCGCCCTGCAGCTTATCCAGGTCGTCGGACACTCCCACCCCCAGCCCCCTGAGCCGCGCGACGACGGTTTTGTTGTGGACGATGGGGCCGAGCGTAGTTATGCCCTGGCCGCGGCGGGCCGAGCTCTCGATGATCTTGAGGGCGCGCCGCACGCCGAAACAGAAGCCGAGTTCGCGGGCCTTTTCCACTTTCATACAGTTTAGATTATAGCGCCAAAAGATTGCTTCGCCGCTGCTCGGGCGGGTTTAAAAACTGGCACCTACATTTGTACTATGTTATTTGGCTTTAAAATCCGCCCTGCGTTTGTCCATAAATGCCTGCCGTCCCTCCCTGAAATCCTCCGTCTGGCAAACGGCCTTTTCCAGTTGGTGCTCGATCTCCAGTCCGTTGAGCAGCGTGGTATTCAGGCCCAGCATCATGGCCTGCTTGGCTGCCCTGGCGGCCAGCGGCGCCGGCTTGAGCAGTGTCTCAGCCATCTTCATAGCCTCGTTCATCAGTTCCGCGGGGGGAACCACCCTGTTGACCAGTCCGATGCGGTAGGCTTCCTGGGCATCGATGGGCCGTCCCGAAGTAAGCATCTCGGCGGCTTTGGCCAGCGCAACGGCCCGCGGCAAACGCTGTGTGCCGCCCCAGCCGGGGATGAGGCCCAGGTTAATCTCGGGGAAGCCGAATGTGGCGTTTTCAGCCGCGATCCTGATATCGCAGGCCAGGGCCACTTCGAAGCCGCCGCCCAGGCAGGCGCCGTTGATGGCGGCGATAATGGGTTTCCATATCTGCATGTCCTCGCAGATGGCCGGCGCCGGCATCTCGCCGCGGTGGGCGCTCTGCTGTATCAGCGGCAACGTTGTCTTAATATCGGCCCCGACAGAGAAGGCCCGCTCGCCGGACCCGGTAAGGATGGCCACCCACAGGCCGTCGTCGGCATTGAAATCGTAGAAACATTTGTTGACCTCGCCGATCTGTTGCGGGTCGAACGAGTTAAGGGCTTCAGGGCGGTTTAGCGTGATGATCGCGATTTTGCCCTCTTTTTGATAACCCACTGCCATGCTAATCCTCCTTATTTGTCGATCGATAATTGCCAAATTATATCAAAATAATCTATAAAATCCCGCTACTACCTGAGGGCTTCGGCTATCTCGCGGGCCAGTTTCTCGCTCTCCTCGCCGTCCAACCCGTCGCCCACCTCCAACCTGCGCACCATGTTTTTTATCTCGGGGGACTTTTCGAAAAGCCTGGCCAGCCTGTTGTTCTGCCCGGCGATGAGCGCGTCCAGCGCCGTGAAATCTACGCCCAGATCGAACTTGCTGTTGAAAAAATAAACCAGCCGCTTGATCGAGCGCGGGTCGTCTATGGGCGCCAGGTAATACGGCACGGGCACCCACAGGTTGACCGCGGGTATGCCGCGCTGCCCGGCCAGCCAGGACAGGTATGAACTGAGGGTGGGCTTCTGGCCGGGAGGAGACTCGTAATCGTTGTCCGCTAAGACATTATACGGCTTCAGCGCGGCTTTGATCTCACGCTTATTCACGATCGAAACAAGCAGCCGCGGCACCGTGTGGGCGGCGGACGAGATCATGGCGCCCAGGGTGTATATCTCCTTGACCCCGCAATCCCGCTGAGCGACGTCCAGCAGCGATGTAAGGAAGCGGTGCCAGCCCATGCGGGGAATACTGCTCTTGAAAATGACTATGCTGCTGCTGTCGCACATATATAGCCTGCTATCGGGAAAGCGTGCAAGGTCGTCCACCACGTTCACCCCGCCCATGGGAAAGAAGCCCTCCGGCAGTATCTCGCCGAACTCCCTGCAGCCCAGTGACTGTATGAGGTAGTCCGCGGTGCGCACGCCCAGGCCGCCGGCATCTTCCGCCCAGGCGACGACCATAATACTCTCTTTAAGACCAGGGTTGCGGCTTAATCTAATAGTCGGTTCCTCGCTCAATGCTGTTCCCCACCGCCGTCAAGTTTGAAAAATTTATCCACGTCGTCGAGAATTTTCTTCTTATCCTCCTCGGTTATCAGGTCCTCGAACCCGGCCGCCGCCGCGGTAGACTCTTTGAGCCGGTCGAGTTGCTGTTTGATCTCGTCGGGAAGCTTCTCATAGAGCCGGGTCAGTTCGCTCTCGCTCTGCCGCGCCAGTTCATCTATAACCTCCATGTCTATCCACATATTGAGGGCTGCCGCAAGCACTTCCAGCACCGACCTGGACCCCTTGGGATAGGGAAAGGGGAAGCCCTGCAGGTAGACCGGTATCTCTCCCATAATGCAGACCGCGTCGATGCCGCGTCGGCGGGCTATGCCCAGCAGCAACCCGTTGAGGCCGGCTATATTGCCCTCGCCCCCACGCCCCTCGATATCCGACATCAGCACTGTATTATCATAACCTTTGAATTCTGCGATGAGGCCTTCCGCGTTGGGCACAGCCCAGGCCCGCGACCTGGCTGTGTGGTGTATGGGCGCTACTGCCGCGCCGGAAGTATAGATGCGCCTGCACTTGTACTTCTCAGCCACATCCAGCACCAGGTTGGCCATGCTGTAAGCCATGCTGCCGGCTGCGTAGACGCCCCCGCCCTCAGCCGGCTGCTCTTCCCCCATAAACAGGATCAGGTCACGTTTGCCGCTCCCGTGGTAGAAAAACTCGCTGGTAGGAAAATCCAGCTCCACCAGTTCACCGCCCCTGATAATCACCTTCTTGGGATAGAAAAACTGGTAGGGTTCTATATACGCCATCTGCTCTGCGCGCAACGACCTGCGCAGCATGTCCAGGGCGATCAGCCCGATATTGCCGATGCCCGGCCAGGCCGCGATCATCACCGGGTCGGTCAGCCCGGGCTCTTTTATATAGCGTATCCCCATATATTCCCCTCCGGCAAATTGATTATAGCATACTAAGTATGGCCTGAACGGCAAGCGCAATGTGAGGCAGGTTTTTACGTACCTGAACCATATTCCAGCCAGCTACGCTGAAACTTGACATTGCCAGTCATAATCGTGATGATATTAGACAGTGCAGGTACTGTGAAGTGAAGGAAAAGGGCCGCCGGGTCAGCGCAACCTCCGTAAGCAGGAAAGAGGACATCAAGCTGTCGAAAATCCTGATAGTGGACGACAGCGAGGAGAACCTGCGCCTTTTCAGCGCCGTCCTCACAAACAAAGGCTACAGCGTAACCACTGCTGGAAACGGCGAGGAAGCCCTGCGGAAGCTGCGTAGGGCGCCGCCCGATTTAATACTCTCCGATATACTCATGCCTGTGATGGACGGGTTCCGCCTTTTGCAGGAGTGCAAAGCGGACCCGGCCCTGAGCAATATCCGCTTTGTTTGCCTCACCGGCGCATTCACCGACCCGAAAGACGAGGAACTCGGCCTCAAGCTGGGGGCGGACGCTTTCCTGCGCAAGCCCATCGAGCCGGACGACCTGGCTCGCGCGCTGGCGGACGTGTTTTCCGCCAAACCAGCAGCAAAAAAGAGGGGACGCAAACCTCCGGCAGGTAAGGATAGCGCGCAGGCCGGTCTGTACAACGCTGCCCTCATGCAGAAGCTCGAGCAGAAAATGGAGGCGCTGGAAGAGGAGCTATCCGAGCGGAAGAAAGCCGAGGACGAACTGGCTGAAAGTGAAGAGCAGTACCGCCTGCTGTTCGAGACTATGGACCAGGGCGTGATGTACTGGGCCGGAGGCAGGGTTATTTCGTTCAACCCGGCGGCGGCCAGGATACTGGGCATGGAACCGGACAATCTGCTGGGACGGGCCACCGCCGATCCCATATGGAAGGGCTGCCACGAAGACGGGAGCGAATTCGCCGCCGACGATTTTCCCGTAACTGTTGCTTTCAAAACCGGCAAGCCCGCGCGGGACGTGACCATGGGGTTTTTCAGCCCCGCGGACGGGAGATTCCACTGGATCCGGGTGAACGCCATACCCCAGTTCCTCCCCGCTGAAGACCGGCCCTACCGGGTCTACTCCACCTTCGACGATATAACCGACCGCTTCTTCGCATTCAAGGCTCTGCAGGAGAGCGATTCGCGCATGTCGGCCATCCTGGAAAATACGCGGGACGTCATATGGTCGGTCGACCGCGATTACAGCCTGACCATGGCCAACGACAACGCCCGCAGGCTCTATAACCAAATTTACGGCGCCACCCTCATAGAGGGAATGGACGTGCGCTCTGCCATAGCGCAGGAAAACAGGGATTTCTGGAGCGGTGTTGGGCAACGCGTATTAAACGGCGAGCAAGTATCCTTTGAAAGACATCTTGAATTTGCAGATGTACCCATCGACCTGGAATTCTCGCTTAGTCCCATCATTTCAGCGTCCGGCCGCATCACGGGCGCATCCTGTTTCGCCCGCGATATTACCCAGCGAAAAAGCGCGGAGCAAAGTCTCAGAAAAAGCGAGGATCTGTTCCGTAAGGCTGTACAGAGCACCACCGACATCGTCTGGGAGTGGAACATGGCCAGCAACAACCTGAAGTGGTACGGGGATATCGACGCCCTGCTGGGCTATTCCGCCGGCGAATTCCCTCGTACCCTCGAAGCATGGGAAAAGGCGCTGCACCCGGACGACCACGGACGCGTCATAACCGCGCTCAACCACCATACTGAAACGGGTGAACCTTATAACGTCGAGTACCGCATCATGCGCAAAGACGGGACGCTGCGCAACTGGATAGACCGCGGACTGGTAATCTATGACGAAAACGGCAAGATCACCCGCTCCGTGGGAGCCTGCGTTGATATCACGGAACACAGGCAGATTGAGGCCAGGACTAAGATACGCCGTGACCTGGCCTGGAAGCTGGCCGGCCGCATACACATGCAGACGGCACTGAAGCACTGCCTCAATGCCGCCATCGAGATCTCCGGGTTCGACACCGGGGTCATCTACATCCTTGACGGGAAAAGCGGCGATTTCAAGGCCGCCTGCAGTCACGGAGGCTCGGCGTTCCTATTAGAACATTACTCGAGGCTGAAAGCCGACTCCGTAGACGCACGCCTCATTAAGAAGGGTTTGCCGCTTTATGCAAAAGCAGCGGAGTTCACACCTCCCTTTGACAAGCAGCTGAAACCTGAGGGGTTCACATTCGACGCGACAATACCGGTCGTTTACCAGGGGGATGTTATAGCCAGCCTGGGTGTCTTTTCTCACACACAAAATGATCTGACCCCCACAATCCGCGATTCGCTGGAAGAGATAGCCGCCGATATCGGCGTTATCATCGACCGCATTTCCTACAGGCAGGCGCTACAGGTCAGCGAGGAGAAATACCGACTGGTGGTGGAAAACGCCCGTGAGTCTATCCTCGTGGCACAGGACGGTATGATGAAATTCGCCAACCAGAATACCGCCCGCATGACCGGTTACCCGGAAGAAGAGCTGTCCTCATTACCCTTCGTTAATCTCATCCACCCGGATGACAGGGAGCTTGTTGTCGACAGGCACCTGCGCCGTCTCAAGGGTGAAGTATTTGAGGAAGTATACCCTTTCCGCGTGGTCAGGAGCGATGGCCAGTTTCGCTGGGTAGAGATACAGGCAATTTTGATAGAGTGGGAGGGACGGCCGGCCACGCTCAATTTCCTGACCGATATCACCGGGCGCAGGCAATCGGAGCAGCGGAGCAGGATTCGCCGCGACCTGGCTATGTCCCTGATCGGCATAACCGACCTTGAGACGGCAAGCAGCCTATGCCTTGACGCCGCCATCGATATAGCCGGCTTCGATTCGGGCGTGGTCTATATCCTGGATGAGGAGAGCGGCGATTTCAGAGCGGTCCACTATCGCGGCGTATCTCCCGCCATAGTAGATAATCTATCGGTTCTGCCGGCCGGTTCGAAGTGGGCCAGGCTTATCCTCAAAGGCAGGGCTTTTTACGTAAAGGCCGAGGAATTCACGCCGCCCTTTGACGAACAATTGAGACCAGAGGGGTTCTCGTTCCATGCAACCATACCCATACAGCACGGCAACCGGGTGATCGCCTCGCTCGGGGTGTATTCCCATGTCGAGACTGATATGCCCGACGTGGTGCGTAATTCACTGGAAGCCATAGCAGCCGATATAGGCATCGTGATCGAACGCATCCAGTCGAGGCGGGAGCTGCAAAGAAGCCAGGAGCGCTACGACGTTATCGCGCAGAACACCAGCGATGTTATCTGGATCATGGATAAATTCCTCCGCTATACCCACTTTAGCCCATCGGTTATGAAGCAGAGGGGATATTCACCGGAAGAGATACTGCAGTTAAAACTTGAACAGGTGGTCGCGCCTTCGTCGATTCAGCAGGTCACCGACGCTGTAGCCGGCGCCATAGTGAAGCTCGAAGGGCAACCGGGCATGGGGCCGGTCACACACACGGGTGAGATGGAGGTCTTTCGCAAGGATGGTTCCACCATATGGACCGAGACATCATTCACGGTTACCGCCGATGAGCGAGGTAAATTCAGCAGGCTGTTCGGCATATCGCGCGATATCACGGAGCGCAGGCGGGCGGAGCAAGCGCTCAAATTGAGCGAGCAGCACTACCGCTCGCTATTCCACCAAAACCCTGCCATAACCTATGCGCTTGACCTGCAGGGACATTTCACCAGCATCAACGCATCGGCGGTCAGGATAACCGGCTATTCGGAGGAGGAGGCACTGCGGCTGGATTTCATCCAGGGCATAGCTCCTGAATACCTGGATACAGTCAAAAACAACTATGCCCGGGCACTGAAAGGTGAGCCCCAGTCCTACGAAGCTGCAATAATCGCCAAGGACGGCAGGAGAATTGACGTACACATCACCGGCATCCCCATCATTATCGACGGGAAGGTTACCGGTGTCTATGGCATCGCCGAGGATATCACGGGGCGCAAGAAGGCAGATGAAGACCTTAAGGCAGCTCTTGAGAACGCCAGTTCCATACTGGAAGGTACCATCGAAGCGATAGTCTTGATGAGCGAACTGCGCGACCCCTACACCTCGGGTCACCAGCGCATGGTCAGCCGGCTTGCCGTGGCCATGGCAACGGAGATCGGCATGGAGGCTGACAGGGTACAGGACCTGGCCGTGGCAGGCCTGCTGCACGACGTTGGAAAGGTCTATGTCCCCTCTGAGATCCTCAGCAAGCCGGGCAAGCTTTCCAGCCTCGAGTTGAGCCTGGCCAAGGCACATGCCGAAGCCAGCTACAACATCGTCAGGTCTATAAAATTTTCAGGGTCGATCGCACATATTGTGTGGCAGCACCACGAAAGGATGGACGGGTCAGGTTACCCGCAGGGCCTTAACGGCGATCAGATCATGCTGGAAGCGAGGATTTTGGCCGTGGCAGACGTGGTCGAGGCCATGACCTCGCACCGTCCATACCGTCCCGCCCTGGGCCTGGAGAAGGCGCTGGCCGAGATAACCAGTAACCGCGCCACCCTCTACGACGCGCAGGCAGTGGACGCTTGCCTGGCGCTGTTCAACGAAAAGGGCTTCCAGTTCCAGGATTAGCGGCACGGCCAGGCGCGGCGCCTGCTGCCCTTGAGGTTTCCCGGCAACTGCCGGCAAAATGGCGGATATTTTACGATTATGAGCTCTGATACACCGGCTTTCAGCCTGCTGAGCGAAGATGACCTCTACCTTTTCAATGAGGGCAGCCACCTCCGCCTCTACGAGAAACTGGGGGCCCACCCGGTTTGCCGGGACGGTCACGACGGGACGTATTTCGCCGTCTGGGCGCCCAACGCAAAGCAGGTTTACCTGTCTGGGGATTTCAACGGATGGGAAAAGAAGGGCTGCAGGCTGGCGCCCCGTGCTGATTCCGGCATCTGGGAGGGCTTCGTCCCCGGCATCGGCCAGGGCGCCCTCTACAAGTACCATATCGAGTCCAATGTACGCCGCTACCGGGTGGACAAGGCCGACCCCTTTGCCTTCCTCTGCGAAACCCCGCCCAAAACGGCATCCGTGGTGTGGGATTTATCCTATACATGGGAGGACGGGCAGTGGATGGACAGGCGCAGGCAGGCCAACGGCCTGGAAGCCCCCATATCTATCTACGAAGTGCACCCGGGTTCGTGGATGCGCCGCCCCGAAGATAACAATCGGCATCTCAGCTACAGGGAGCTTGCCCCCAGGCTGGCAGACTATGTCAATAAAATGGGCTTCACGCACGTGGAACTGATGCCGGTTATGGAGCACCCTTTCTACGGATCCTGGGGATACCAGGTGACGGGTTATTTCGCACCCACCAGCCGTTACGGCACTCCCCAGGACTTCATGTACCTGGTGGACTACCTGCACCGGCATGGCATCGGGGTCATACTCGACTGGGTGCCGTCTCATTTCCCTACCGATGACCACGGGCTGGGCTTCTTCGATGGCACACACCTCTACGAACATTCAGACCCCCGCACGGGGTTTCATCCCGACTGGAAGAGTTACATCTTCAACTACGGCCGCCACGAGGTGCGCAGCTTCCTGCTGAGCAGCGCCGTGTTCTGGCTGGATAAATACCACGCCGACGGGCTGCGTGTGGACGGTGTGGCCTCCATGCTCTACCTCGACTACTCGCGTAAAAAGGGGGAGTGGGTGCCCAACAGGTTCGGAGGGCGGGAAAACCTTGATGTTATCTCGCTGCTGCGCCGCTTTAACGAGGAAATTTACGGGAACTATCCTGGTGTGCAGACCATCGCCGAGGAATCCACCGACTGGCCCATGGTCAGCCGGCCTACCTACGTTGGAGGGCTGGGCTTCGGCATGAAGTGGGACATGGGCTGGATGCACGATACGCTGGAATACTTTGCCAGGGATCCCGTTTACCGCAAGTACCACCACGACAGGCTTACTTTCCGCATGCTGTATGCCTTCAGTGAGAACTTCGTCCTCTCCCTGTCCCACGACGAGGTCGTGCACGGCAAGTCCTCGCTGATCGGCAAAATGTCCGGCGACGACTGGCAGAAGTTTGCCAACCTGCGCCTGCTCTTCGCCTGCATGTTCACACAGCCGGGCAAGAAGCTGGTTTTCATGGGGGACGAGATCGGCCAGTGGCAGGAGTGGGACCATGAGAAAAGCTTGGACTGGCACCTGCTGCAGTATCCGGCGCACAGCGGATTGCAGCGGCTGGTGCAGGACGCCGCCCGCCTCTACCGCGGCGAGCCGGCGCTTTACGAGCTGGATTTCGACCCGGGCGGGTTCGAATGGATGGACTGCAACGATTCGTTGCACAGCGTGGTAAGCTACCTGCGCCGCGGGCGCTCCACCGGGGACACTTTTTTAATAGTTTTGAATTTCACCCCCGTGCCGCATTCTGCCTACCGTGTGGGCGTTCCGCGCGGGGGACACTGGAAAGAGGTGCTCAACAGCGACGCGGAAACATACGGCGGGGGCGGCCAGGGCAACCTCGGCGGGGTAGAGGCCGTGCCGAGTGCCTTCCACGGCAGGCCTTTTTCACTCGCTATCACGCTGCCACCGCTGGCGGCGGTGGTCTTTAAGTCGTCCATAGGGGAGCAGGTCATTTCGGAAACCGGTTAACGGGTGGACATGAATGTCCGCCCCTACGTTTGGGAGCGGGGTGAACCGCGGGCATACTAAAGGGGTATCTCTACGTTGATGGTGGTGCCTTTGCCCATGACCGAAACGATATCCACCTTTCCGTCCAGCATCTGCACACGCTCCAAGATTCCGGCCAGTCCCAGCTTGCCGTCCCGCGGCAGCGTAGCTATCTTACCGGCCTGGTCAAACCCCACCCCCCGGTCGGTCACGCTGACCCGCACACAGTCCTCAAGATATTCAATTGCCACGCCGGCCGATGAGACCCTGGCATGCCGGGCGGCATTGATGAGAGCCTCCTGGATGATCCTGAAAAGCGCCAACTCCGTGTCGGGCTGTAGCTTTTTTTGTTCGCCGCTGATAACAACCTCCACCTGCATGTCATACATTTTCTTAAGTTCGCCGGCCAGCCATTCCAGCACCGGCAGCAGGCCGAGGTCGTCCAGGACGGGTGGGCGCAACTGGCGGCTGAACCTCCTGACTTCTTCCACGGCCCATTTCAGCCTCTTGTATACGGCGTTTAGTCTTTCGGTCTCCGGAACTGTGAGGTCGGGTTTGCCCGCCAGGAAATTATCCATCTGGTAGATCAGGGCCACCAGCGTCTGCACCGTTGTGTCATGCAGTTCCCTGGCGATATATTTGCGCTCCTCCTCCTGTACCCGCGTGATCTGCCTGGCGTAGTAGCGCAGGTTCTGCTCCGCCAGGCGCCTTTCCGTTACATCCTCAAGTATCTCGATGGACCCGATCACTTTTCCCCGGCTAATCAGGGGGCTGGCCGTGAAGTGATACCATTTGCCATTTTCACCCATCGAGGGAAAGAAGTCTTCCGCTTCATACGCGCCTCTGATCAGGGCCGACTTCCTGGCGCGGCCGTGGTAGCTGGCCGATATCTCCTCCTCCGAAGCTCCATCCGCTATGAGGTCAGCCAGCACAGGCCTTTGATGCCCGTAGAAGGCCTTCCACTGGTCGCCTGTGCCCATCACCTGGTCCTTGCTGATGCCCGACAGCACCTCCAGGGCCTTGTTCCACTGGATGACATGGTGCTTTCTGTTCACGGCAAACACAGGAAGGGGGAAACGTCCAAGCACGCGGGCCAGTATCACGTCGGAACTGGTGCGCAGGTCCTCCCTGTTGAGGTAGAGCTTGACCACGAAGAATATGAGCACGCCTGCCGTGATAGCCAGGGCAATCAGCAGTATGAAGATGATGGTTATGTATGACATGTCAGCCCGGTCAGCTCAGGTCCTTGAGGCTCAGCCAGTTCCTCTTCATGGCCTCGACCACCGCCTCCGTCCGCGAACC
>JAPLHM010000284.1 GCA_026389635.1 Chloroflexota bacterium
CGTGACGCGGCTGATCACGTCGTCACCGTAAACATCCTGCGGGTTGGCCATCGCGTGTTTGCTCAGGATACTGCCATCGCAAAGGTTGACCAGGTATCCTGCTATCTTGGTGGTACCCAGGTCGATAGCAACACCACGGCCCTGACGAGAACGTCTGCCCCCGGCATCCGGGATTATCTTGACTATGAGTTCCTCTTTGAATGCGGGGGTTGAAACAAGGTTATTCTCAGCGGGCAGGTAAACTACAAGGTCTCCGGCAGGCTTAGCCTGGCAAGATAGCCGCCAACCACGTTCCAACTCACTATTAGATAATCTCTTCAATTCATTCCCGGTAGGGGCGGTAAGAATTCCCTTTTCTATGCGTACCTTGCAGGAGTGGCACTTGCCCTGCCCGCCGCAGGTGCTGACTATTTTTATCTGGTTCTCGCGGCAGCAATCGAGAATAGTAGTTCCGGCACAACAGGCAGCCGTTCGTCCCGACGGTTTGAATTCGATTATGTATTTTTTCATGTAAACGCTTTGGTATCAGTCCGTGATTATATCATGTGCGGCGGTGAATTTTACGCATTTTGCCTGGCTTTAATTTAGATTTTGGGGAAGTTGAGAGAAAGGTAACTTCACTTGCTTTTAAGCGGCAGTTAACCTAAAATTTTCTCTGGATTAAATTCAGGATTGCATCGCCAAACCCTCCGGTCTCGTCGGCCGGGGGGTTTAAATGTGAACCAGGATGCTCCCGGAGGAAAGGTCATGAACCAGAAGCAGTTTGAACAGTTCAAGGGATCGGCCGATTACGTTATCTCGGATGCCCTGAAAAATGCCGTTAACGTGTCCATCGTGCTCAAAAGGCCGCTGCTGGTGAGAGGCGAGCCCGGCACGGGCAAGACCCTGCTATCGCACAGCATATCGGTTTCGCTGGGCAAGCCGCTGATCCGCTGGCACGTCAAATCCACCACCAAGGCAGCCGAAGGCCTGTATGTTTACGATACCGTGCAGAGGCTTAACGACAGCCGCTTCGGTGGCAAGGATGTCTCAAATATCAAGAACTACATCAAGCTGGGCAAGCTGGGACAGTCCTTTACCGCGCCCGAGCAGGTAGTGCTGCTGATCGACGAGGTGGACAAGGCCGACCTGGAATTCCCCAACGACCTGCTCAACGAGCTGGACGAGATGAGCTTCTACATCCCGGAGACCGACGAGACCATCTCGGCTAAACACCGCCCCATCGTCATCATCACCAGCAACAACGAGAAGGAACTGCCGGACGCCTTCCTGCGCCGCTGCATCTTCCACTACATCGATTTCCCTGAACCGCCGCTGATGGAGGAGATAGTCAAGGTGCATTTCCCCGACATCAAGGGCGCGCTGCTCAAGGAAGCGCTTGAGACCTTCTACACACTGCGCAAGATCGACGACTTCCGCAAAAAGCCCTCAACCAGCGAGTTGATCGACTGGATACAGGCGCTTATGGCCAGCGGCCTGGACGGCAAAATCAAGGAGGGCGAGATACCTTTCCTGGGCACGCTCATAAAAAAGGAAAACGATATCGATTTTTACGTCACACACCACACTAAAAAGAAGGCGCAGACCCGCGGCTACAATATTTACGGTAATTGAGTTCGCCCGCCTTTATTAGAACCTGCTATGTTTACTCCCTTTTTTTACAAGCTCAAGGAAAAGAAGGTGCCTGTCTCCATCAATGAGTGGATGATCCTGATGGAGGCTCTGGACAAGCGCCTCATCCACAACATGAGCGACTTCTATTACCTGGCCCGTGCCATACTGGTCAAGAGCGAGACCCATTTCGACCAGTATGATGTCGCCTTCCAGGAGTACTTCAATGGCATAGCCCCTTCTTTTGAGGTC
>JAPLHM010000013.1 GCA_026389635.1 Chloroflexota bacterium
GAGATAGCCGTGACGGCCATCGAAGCAGGTCCCTGTTGCGTTATACAGGTCAAGACCCTGGAGAAGGATAAGTATAATGCTGTCCAGATAGGATTTGGTGAATCCAAGAAGCTGAACAAGGCCGAGAAGGGACATCTCAAGGAGAACGGCGCTTACAGATACCTTCGCGAATTCCGCCTTGATGATGTGAAAGATTACGAGGTCGGACAAAAAATTGATGCGGGGATGTTCAAGGCCGGCGACGTCGTCCAGGTCGAGGGCATTTCCAAGGGCAAAGGGTTTGCCGGTGGAGTAAAGAGGTATCATTTCAAGGGTGGACCCAAGACGCACGGCCAGTCCGACAGGCATCGTGCCCCGGGTTCGATCGGTTCCACCACTACACCGGGCCGGGTATTCAAGGGCTTGCGCATGGCCGGGCACATGGGCGCCCGCAAGGTTACGACGCGCAATCTGGTCGTGGTCGAAGTTGACACCGCCAAGAATGTATTGCTGCTGAAGGGCGCGGTTCCAGGCGCTAAGGGCGGGATACTGCTGATTGAGAAGGCATCATAAAAAGGGTTACTGCAGTGGATTTAGAAGTATTTGATTTGAAAGGCGAAAAGACCGGCAAAATCAAGGTCAGTGATTATGTGTTCGGCCAGGCCGTGAATGAAGCGGTCGTACACCAGGCCCTGCTCAGGCAGTTGGCAAATAGGAGGCAGGGCACCGCTGATACCCAGACCCGTTCGGACGTGTCAAGGAGCACCAAGAAGCTTCATGCCCAGAAGCACACCGGCAGGGCCAGGCGTGGCGGTGCTTCATCGCCACTCCTCAAGGGCGGCGCCGTGGCTTTCGGTCCGCACCCGCGGAGCTACAGGCAGGACATGCCCAAAAAAATGCGCCGCCTGGCCTTGCGCAGTGTTCTTTCAGGAAAGGTACGCGACGGCGAGGTTAAGGTACTTAAAAAGCTTGATCTCAAGGAGCCCAAGACCAGGCTGATGTCAGATATATTGGATGCCCTGGGTATTGATAATACTGCCATCGTAGGTGTTGCCCTGGGTAAGGACAATATCACCATGGCGTGCTCCAATATACCGGGCATAAAGACCACCATGGTTTCGATGCTGAACGTGGCTGACCTGCTGTCCTACAAGGTGCTGGTGCTCGACGTCGATGCTGTTCGGCGCATCGAAGAGCTGTGGGATGAGAAGAGGTCAGAAAAGAGCAAGGAAAAGGCGGGATAAGGCGCCGAGAGGTTTATTTACAATATGAATTTATTCGAGGTTTTACGCAGGCCGCTGGTGACTGAGAAGAGCACGAGGCTTTCAGAGCGGAATAAGTACGTATTTGAAGTTGACAAGAGGGCCAACAAGGACCAGGTCAGGCTGGCTGTTGAGAAAGCCTTTAAAGTGGATGTTGTTAGCGTTAATATGATCAAGGTACCGGGCGAGACGAAGAAAATGGGCAGGAGGGCAGTTAGCCGCCCTGCCTGGAAAAAGGCAATAGTGACGCTCAAAGAAGGGGATAAAATCCAGTACTTTGAGGGAGTCTAAGATAACAGGAGTAGAAATTGGGTTCTGTTATAAAGAAACGTAATAAAAAGATGGCGAAGCACAAGCATCGGAAGCTTTTGAGAAAGAACCGATGGCAACGACGTCACTCTTAAAAAGCAGGAGTAGTTAGATTTGGCTTTAAAGACATTTCGCCCTACATCACCCGGGCGCCGCGGAATGGTGAAGATATCGTTTGACGATATCACAAAGACGGTGCCGGAAAAAGCCCTGTTGGTGCCGCAGAAAAGAAAGGCGGGACGCAACAGCAGGGGTGTGATAACGGTGCGCCACAGGGGCGGTGGCGCCAAGCGCAAGACGCGTATAATCGATTTTAAAAGGGACAAGCTGGGAGTGCCTGGCCGGGTCGCGGCCATCGAGTATGACCCGGGCCGCTCCGCCCGCATAGCCCTGATTTTTTACGCTGACGGCGAGAAACGCTATATGCTCTGCCCGCTGGGGGTGGGCGTTGGCGACACCATCTTGGCAGGCGAGAGTGCCGAGATCAAGCCCGGTAACAACCTGCCGCTGGGCAGTATACCGGCGGGCACAACGGTGCATAACCTGGAGTTCGAGCCTAACAAGGGTGGCCAGATAGTGCGCAGCGCCGGGACTTCAGCGCAGGTGCTGGGCAGGGAAGACAGGTATTCCACGGTGCGCCTGCCATCGGGTGAGGTCCGCCGCTTTTTGAATGAATGCAGGGCTACCATCGGACAGGTGGGCAACCTTGACCACCAGAATATTAAACATGGTAAAGCAGGACGAGTACGCTTGCTAGGGCGACGGCCCAAGGTGAGGGGTTCTGCCATGAGTCCCCGTGATCATCCGCATGGCGGTGGCGAAGGAAGGTCGCCGCGCGGCATGCCTCCCAAGACACCGCGGGGCAAGCCGGCGCTTGGGCACAGGACACGCGTGGGTAAGACATCCGATAAATTGATTGTAAGGCGCCGCTACGCAGCGAAATAAAGAGGTAAATGTAAGTATGTCACGTTCAGCCAGAAAGGGCCCGTACTGTCATCCCAAGTTGCTGAAAAAAATTGAAGCGCTTAATAAAAAGGGCGAGAAGCAGGTAATCAAAACCTGGGCACGGTCCTCCACGATCATGCCAGAAATGCTTGGCCACACAATTGGTGTGCATGACGGCAGGCGGCACGTACCGATTTTTATAACAGAAAATATGGTTGGCCATAAGCTGGGCGA
>JAPLHM010000209.1 GCA_026389635.1 Chloroflexota bacterium
AAGGTCAGCTCGCCGGTACTGTTTCAGGATATCAATTCACGTGTAGGTGGTCTGAGACACCATCCTACCAGCCACCCGATGATGCGGGTGATATGGAGTTAACATTAGCCCCCGATGGCCAATCAATGACAGGCCGCTGGAGATACGGGTCATCAGGCAACTGGACTCCCATCATTTATACCCGTACTGGCCCCAGCCCCAGCACCAGCACCGGCACGGGGATGAGAACGGGCACGGGCACTGGTAGTATTACTATTGACGCGGTCGCTGAAATCGTAGAAGTCCAAAGGGCAAGGGGACCGGGCGATACCTGGGTCCTGACCCTGACAGCCCAGGACGGGATGCAGACCGTCTACAGGAATATAGTAAAAGATGACCTGACCAAGACCGGCAAAGCTACAGTCAGTGTCACCAAAACCGTAAGCAAGCCATATACTGAGCAGGTACCCAAGGAAGTGGTCAAACAGGAGATAGTCAAATTTCGTGTTAACCTGATAAGCATGATAATGCAGGATTATTAGTAAGGAGATATAGTCCATGGCGAAGAAAAGCACAGGTAACGATGCGCCGATTGAACAATCCAAGACTGTAATAAAAGCCAAGCAGCCAACCAGGGCGGCACAACCCAAGACTAAGATAAAAACAAAGCAGCCGACCAGGGTAGTCGAGCGGGTTACGGTCATACAAAAGGAACACCCCCAGGGGACGAAATGGCTTGGGGCAAATCCCTGGGTAGTAATCGCCGGCATTATTGCAGTGGCGCTACTGGTCTTTCTGCCCCTATTTCCAGCAGACAAAACTGTAGATAAAACTGAGACGATCATGGTCCCGGTGACTAAACAGAGAGAAGAACAGGTGACAGCCAATGAAAGCATCAAGACCTACCAGGGCTATATGGTGGAACAAAGGGGAAGTGAACCAAGCATGGACACAGGCACTACCATGGGCCCATACTGGAGTGGTACCTGGCAGATGGGCGGAATTGGAATTATGACTACAACACAAAATGGCAACCAGGTAACCGCGGTTATTACCACTCTCTCGGATGGCTCTAAAACTCAGTTCGCCGGTACTGTTTCAGGATATCAATGCACGGGGTGGTGGTCTGAGACCGGTGGTGCGGGTGACATGGAGTTAACATTAGCCCCCGATGGCCAATCAATGACATGCCGCTTTAGAGGGGGGTCATCAGGCATCTGGAAAACCTTCCCTTTTACCCGTACCGGCCCTGGCCCCGGCACCGGCATAGCCACGGGTATAAGAACAGGCACGGGCACTGGTACTATTACTATTGACGCGGTCGCTGAAATCGTGGAAGTTCAAAGGGCAAGGGGACCGGGCGATACCTGGATTCTAACCCTGACAGCCCAGGACGGGATGCAGACCGTCTACAGGAACATAGTAAAAGATGACCTGACCAAGACCGGCAAAGCTACGGTCAGTGTCACCAAAACCGTAAACGTACCGTATACTGAGCAGGTACCCAAGGAAGTGGTCAAACAGGGGATAGTCAAACTTCGCGTTAATCTGCTAAGCCTGATACTCCAGGACTATTAGTCTCACCCCGACATTGACTCAGGAAGTTTTGAAGACGAATATTGCCACCCCGCCAACATCGATCTGGTCACCGTCTTTGAGCCACTGGCTTCCCTTTCCTTTGAGATCTCTCCCATTCAGTTTTGTGCCGTTGCCGCTGCCGGCGTCTTCAACGTAATAGCTGCCGCTTGCAAAGCCTACGGCTAAGTGCTGACGGGAGATGTAGTCCGCCCTATCCGGCGGCACCATACGTTCGAAATCACCCCGGCCCATGTACCTTAAGCCTTCAGAGAGAGGCACTTCAGTGTTATCCGGCATTATCAGCCTGGGTGTTCCCGCAGTAACGGGTTGGAACGGTTGAGGTGCGGCCGCAGCAATGGGTTGGGTTGGTTGAGGCGTAACGCCGGGGGGTGTTGCAATTGCCGGCCGCATCGGTGGAGGCGTGGTTGGCGGCATGCCCAATCGTGCCGGCCTTTTGGCAGTCTTTTTCCTCCTCAATAGCAAAACTGTAACTACAACAACCAGGGCAACCACCACCAGGCCCGCAAATAGATAAATGACCCAGTCGTCAATAGCAACAGGGGTAGCCGGCGGAAGCAGCGGTACTGCCCTTTCTACCATCAGCCCCGGAACTGAGTTGGCATACACTTTTAAACTGCAGATGACAATCAAGGCCATTGCCAGCAGCGCTCCACCTGACAGTTCGAGAAATCCTCTAAACTTGTTGCCCTTCATATTATTCCCCCTTGTTTTATTATATTGAGTGAACCATCAGATTATGACCGCTGTGCCGGTCATCTCATCAGATAAGCACCCTGCCAGCCAGCTATTATTCTATAGCATCGATGTACCTTCTTTCAAGAACCTGGCTTTTTAGTTTCGGAATTGTGAAGGTGTTCAGTTAAGCCCGCTCACCACATAAAGCCCGGCGCATGGCAGCGGCGCTTTGAAATCTTAAACCAGCGTCCATCTGTAGTGCTTGAGCAATGCACCTGGCTGTGCGGTTCGACACCCCCTCACTTAGAAGGAGCTGAGCTACATTTCGGTTACCTATGGCGCCAGGTGGCTCGCTGGTAAGCAAGTAAAACAGGGTGCCCCCGGCCCCGAACAGGTCGCTCCTCTCATCGGCATAACCCGTTGCCACCTGCTCAGGCACTTCAAAGCCTGGTGTCTTCACTACCGTCGATCCCTCACCGGCAGATGTTTTGGCTGTGCCAAAGTCAATGACAACCACATCATCATTTGGTTTCAGCATAATGTTCCCCGGGTTGACATCCCTGTGAATAAGACCCCGGCGGTGCATATGCTCGAGTACATCCAGGAGTTGCCCTCCCCACTTGAGGACACGGCTTTCCTCGGCCGGCTTAATGCGAAATACGTCAAACAGGTTATCTCCCTCAACATACTCCTCGACAAGATGCAGTACGTTGTCATGCATGAACAGGTCCAGGTATTTCACGATGTTGGGATGATCGATTTGCCTGAGAAAGGCGGCCTCCAGTGTGAGCTTTTCGACATTGATATCTGCACCATGCGCAGTGTCATACCTTGGTGTCTTGATGACGCAAAATGAACCCGTTTCGATATCTGTGGCCAGAGTAATAATAGCCATACCGCCTTTTTTAAGCCGATTTTCTGTCTGGTAGCGGCCGTTGAGCAGGATATCTGACGGCTCATAGTTGAAAGAGCTCTTTGTATTTGAGGCTGATCGATGGTTAGGCCTGGAAGCTGATGGCGACACAGTACGCCACGTGGTCGACTCACTTGTTTCCCTTTGTGCCTTTTCCCCACTGCTTAAAAGCAGCACCAAACCTATGATCAGACTGATGACCATAAGTACTATAAATTGATAATTAACCAAACTCAGGATAAGGAATAATATAGAGACAACGAAAATAAGAAAAAGCCCCGCCGTCTTCGAACCATCATCGGACATCACTAACTCCTGACTTTACCTTCGGCTTGCATAGGGTTTTACTATATCACAATTGAAGCTAATTTGCTTACACTCCCAAAAGGGCGGGGCACATGACTGCGGCATCCCGGAAAACGATTGCCCTGATGCCTATTTAAGCGCCGGTAGCCGGCAAAAACTCAAGCGACTCTGAAAATCAGAGTTATCACCTCAGCAACCTCAATAAGGTCGCTGTTATTAAGTTCGAATTTCCCTTTGCCCTTGATTTCAGCCCCGTTCAACCTTGTGCCGTTGGTGCTGTCCTGATCTTCGACATAGTACAGGCCGTTCTCAAATCTTATGATAAGGTGCCGCTGTGAGATATATGTCACGCTATTCTCTGACACAATGCCGTTAAAGTCATCCCTTCCTATCCATTGTGCCCGCATTGCCAGCGGTATTTCGCGATTGTCCGGGAGTTTCAACCTTGCCCTGACCGCAGACGCCGGAGCTGAAGTACCCGTCTCTGGTCCTGTCTTCTCCCATTCGCCTAAGGCTGCGCCGCAATAGTAGCAGAAAGAATTAACCGCCGGGTTCATGCGGCCGCAATCCCGCCGTTGGCATCTAACCTCGCTGGTCATTGTGGTACCGGTTGTTGACCCATGTGATGCAAACTTCACCTCTTTAGAGCACGGCCTGAAGTGCCCCGATCGGACAAATTAGAAGGCATTTTAGCACCGGGAAATTGCAAATGCAATGCTGACTGATAGTCAATGGCAGTAACCCCGGATTACCCATATCAAACTGAGACTCAGGCGTATTGCTATGTTATAATAGCTACAAAAGCCCCTGTGGTTAGCTGCGCAGCAAGGGGCAATAATTAAGTTTGTTTTCCCCTGATGATGAATACAGTAGTTGGCATTGCTTTGCTGGGCTCCACCGGCTCTATCGGCCGGCAGACGCTGGATATCGTCCGCAGCTTCAATACGCGTTTCAGAATTATCGGGCTGGCCTGCCGCAAAAACAGTGAGTTATTTAAGCAGCAGGTGAATGAATTCAAGCCGGACTATATATGCATGGAGACAGGCACGCAGTCACAGGGTTCACCGCTGTATTGCACACTTGAAGAAATGGCTTCTCTCCCGGGAGTAGATCTGTTAGTAATAGCCACTACCGGCAAAGCGGGTCTTAAATCGGCTATTGCGGCACTTAAAGCCGGAAAAACCGTAGCTATCGCTAACAAAGAAATACTTGTGATAGCCGGCGAGCTGCTGATAACCCTGGCCGCCCGTCACAATGCAACCATATTGCCCATAGACAGCGAGCACTGCGCTATCTGGCAATGCCTGCAGGGAGAGAACGCACCCATATCAAGAATATTGCTCACAGCGTCAGGAGGGCCTTTTATCGGCTGGCCGGCTGAAAAGCTGCATAAAGTAACGGCGGCGCAGGCTCTCAAACACCCCACCTGGCAAATGGGGCCAAAAGTAACGATTGATTCAGCCACCCTTTTTAACAAGGGCCTCGAAGTTATCGAGGCGCACTGGCTATTCAATATTCCCTATAATAATATTGAAATACTTATTCACCGACAGAGCATCATCCACTCGATGGTCGAGTTCAGGGACGGCTCTGTAAAGGCGCAGTTGAGCACCCCCGACATGCATCTACCTATTCAATACGCGCTCTTTTACCCCGAAAGGATGTATAACCCGGGCATAAAACCGCTGGATTTTCAGACGGTGCACAACCTCACGTTTGAGCCGTTTAATCCGGCCGAGTACCCCTGCCTGAAGCTTGCATTGCAAGCAGGGAAACTCGGCGACACCTATCCCGCGGTATTGGGCGCCGCAGATGAAACAGCAGTCGGCCTGGCCATTCGCCAGGTCAATGGAGAGCTCAAAGAGAGAATCGAGCTCTTTCGATCCCAGAACAAACTGATTGAGGCCCAGCGTATTGAAGAAAGA
>JAPLHM010000262.1 GCA_026389635.1 Chloroflexota bacterium
TCGCAGCTGGGCGAGATAACGGAGTACACACCAACGCTGCTTGAGATACTCATCACAGCAGGGGTCTGGGCAATGGGTGGACTGATATTGACTCTGCTGTTCAAGGTCGTAGTGAGTATCAGACAAGAGAAACAGCAATCCGACGGCCTTTGACAAATACTATCCGGCTGTAGATAATTAGGCTACAGATATGTACCACCCGTTAAACGCCATACCGCAGGGTAAGAGGTTGCCGACCTTTCTGTGGCTGCTGGCCGCAACCATAGGTCTGAGCGTGGTATTCCGCCTGATCGGCCCTTTCAAGCCAAACATCGTGGACTTCGAACTGGCCGGCAGCGTGGCCAAGTCATCGGCCATCATCGGCGCCTGGGATACCCTGGCCAGGCTGCAAACCTGCTTCAACCTGGGCTTCGATTACCTTTACATGCCTGTATATTCAACTACTATAGCCCTGGCCTGCGTAATGGGTGCCGGGGTCGTCTCCCGAACTGGTTGGAAAAATCTCGGCGTGCTGCTGGCCTGGGGATTGTGGCTGGCGGCCATCTTCGATGCCGTGGAGAACTACGCCCTGATAACCATGATGTACGGCAGCCCCGCTGATCCGTACCCGCAGGTAGCCGCTTTCTGCGCTATCTGCAAGTTCAGCCTGATCCTGCTGGGGCTCCTTTACGCGGCAGTCTCACTGGTCATCTACATAGTCAAACTCTCCAGGGCCAAGCTTGTGCCCCTGCATTGACCGGTACAAAGCCCTGCTGATATCGTTGCCTCGCCAACATTTTCGCATACGGCCCGGCGAAAATGTGGGACGAAGAAGGAGCATAATTCCCGGGCTGCGGAGTAAGCAATCCGTCAGCCCCAAAAAGGAGGACGCTTATACATGTTCACAAAAGGACTTTACTTATTCCTGGTTATCGTATTGTCATTGATGCTCGTCCCGGTATTCGGCTGCGCCGCCCCGGACGGCGGCGAAGCGCAGGCGAAGGCCGCCGTCGAAAAAATTCGGGTAGCCGCACAGGCGGAGCTGGATAAGCTGGATGCCGATGTGGCGGATGCCGCTTTAAAGCTTAAGGGTACCGGTTTAAGCGGTGACGGGGCCAGGCAGATACTTAACGGGTTATGCACCAAATATCCCTACCTGGTTGACTGCAGCACGGCTGATACCACCGGTAAGATAGTCACGATGGCCCCTGATGCCAACCGCCGCTATGAAGGCTTAAATATCGGGACACAGGATGTCAAAGCCCCCGTGCTCAGCCAGTATTTGATGACAGTTGAGGGCATAACGGCGGTTTCGCTGATGAGGCCCGTTCTTGATGAGGAAGGCAAGCAGATCGGCATCATAGACGCCCTGTTTACACCTGAAGCCCTGCTCACCGGCATCGTTGCACCCGTGATCGAAGGGACCGGCCTTGCAATGAATGTCTTACAGACCGACGGCATGACCGTCTTTGATCTGCCGAAAAGTGATACGGGGAAAAATCTTCTGACAGACGCTGAATATAAGCCATACATGGAACTGGTAGCTCTTGGCTCCAGGTTTGCATCTGAGGAATCCGGGAGCGGCACATATACATTCCCCAGCCACGAGACGTCAGAGCCGACAAAAAAGCTGGCAACCTGGGGAAGCGTCAAGCTGCATGGAACGGCCTGGCGGATGATAGCCGTGCGTGAAGCTCTTAATTAGCTTATTGATCGTAATACATAGATCCAGATTGAACTGTCACTATTACTTGTTTCAACCGCCCTGTCACTATG
>JAPLHM010000201.1 GCA_026389635.1 Chloroflexota bacterium
AATCCCAGCAGAATAGAGGAAAAAATCGTTGATATGTAGTGCTCGTCAACGTCTTTAAAGAGGCCCTTTTCCTTGCCCTCCCGCAGTATCTGTGTGAGGGTCTCCCTGTAACCCCTGTACAGTTTGCTCAGAATACGCTGCATGCGCTCGTTGAACTTTATCTGCGTCAGGAAATCAAAGGTAACATAGATATATTCCTTCTCATTCTCGACAAGACCAAATGCCTGGTCGATGTAGATGCCCAATTTTTCCTGCGGATCGGCCACCCGCTCGAGGGCCCTCTCCAGTGATGAACGCACGTTCTGCTGCATCTCCCTGAGGAGTGTGACCAGCATGTTCTCCTTGTCCTTAAAATAGTGGTGGATCAGGCCCGAGGAAACGCCCGCCCGCTTGGCAATGTCCATCATGGTGAAATTGTAATAGCCCTTTTCCGCGATGATTTCATACGCTGCACGGGTGATTTGCCTTTTCCTGAAGCTGGCTATCTGTTTTCCACGCTGCGTGCGGTTCAGCTTGCTGCCCGGCTTCGTCACCATTCTCGTCTGAAATACCATCTTTTTTTTCTGCGGCATCAATAATACCTCTCAATATGGTTCATGCCCGCCTCGCCCGGACCTGCTGCGCATGATAATATAAAAATTTTACTAATTGTACAATCAATCAATGAAATTCGCACTTATGATATAAGAAATCAGCAGGCGTATGAAGCCTGGTAAAGGTTTAATCCTGTATAGCGGATAGCCTGGCGCCCGTTGAGCTCTGGACATTTATATCGGACGTGTGTAAAAATATGCGTCAGGTGGCGGTGTGGTTGGAGGATTAATATAAAGGAGGCGTGTGTGATGAAAACAGTTGCGGGGCTATTGCTGGCGGTGTTGGTCTTGACCTCCGGCTGGGCCTGTGTTGCGCCCGACGGCAAAATGCGCATTATCACGGAAGATAATCCGCCTTATAACTTTCCTGACGAAAGGGGCAATATCACCGGGCAGTCAACCGAGATCGTGCGTTCGCTCATGAGTAAGATGGGCAGCGACGCTGCCATCGAGCTGATGCCGTGGTCAAGAGGATACGACACGGTACAGAACCAGCCCAATAGCATGATCTACTCCACGAGCAGGATGCCCTTCAGGGAGCAGATGTTCAAGTGGGTTGGCCCCATCGGCTTTGCCGATGAATGGTTTTATGCAAAGCGGGGCTCGAATATCAAGGTCAGCTCCCTGGACGACGCTAAAAAAGTTAAATCGATAGCCGTTTACAAGGATGATTCCAACCAACTGTACTTGATTGAGAAAGGTTTCACCAACCTGGACGTCAGCGAAAATGATGTCCAGTGCATCAAGAAGCTCAATGAAGGCAAGGTTGACCTCTGGCTGGGCCCGTCCCAGGGTTTCGCCTTCCTGGCTTACGAGGCCGGCATAAACCCGGCGGAGATTGAGCCGGTGTCATATGTGCGGCGGGCCGACTGGTACCTTGCTTTTAACCGCCAGACAGCCGATACAACTATAGGGGCCTGGCAGACAGCCCTGGATGAGATGAAGAAACGGGACAAGCCCGATGCCATCAGTGTTTACGATGACATCATCACCAGCTATGCCCTGCCACGCTACACGGCTGACAGTGTCGCCAAAGAAGCGGTGATCCAGCTCGCGGAAAAGACGGCCGGCGATATTGCGGCCGATACAGCCGGGACCCTCAGGAAGATCAATGCCGGCCAGAGCCCCTATCGTGATAAGGACAGGCCGGACCTCTATGTCTACGTCTTTGACAAATACGTGACCGAGGCAGCCAATGCCAATAACCCGTCGGTAGTCGGCCGCAACCTCAAGGGTGTTCCGGATATGGCAGGTAGGCTTTTCAGGGACAACATCGTGGAGGGGGCGCTCAAAAACGGCACGGGCTGGGAGGATTACGTATTTACCATGCCGGGGAAAATTGGCCTGTTCTATAAGTCCGTGTGTTACAAGCTGGTCACGGGCAGCGACGGCAAGCAGTACGTGGTTTGCGTGGGGCGCTACAAGGATAAGCAGGAATAGGTTTCGGGCACAGGCAGCCCCCTGCCGCATGCACATTTCCGCATGAGATTCTTGACAGGGAATTGGCCTGTATGTAAACTATATTCCGATTGCGCTTTTTTTGAGGCTATAGAATTATATTAGGTACGGTGTGTTGCTAACATCTGTGAGTAGGAAAACCAACTATATAGTCATTGACAAGGACAAATGCAAGGCCTGCCATTACTGTATTGCGGTTTGCGCCAGGGAAATCATCGGGACATCAAAGGATATTAACAGGCTCGGCGTGAACTATGCCGAGGTGATTCCCGATAAAGCGCACGAGTGCACCGGCTGCAAGTCCTGCGCAATCATGTGCCCTGATATTGCTATCTCGGTTTTCCGTAGCCGTGTCCTGGAAGCCGGCGCAATATCCTGACAATTATTGATCCGAGGAGCCGACCGATGCCCGAAAGGACCCTCATGGGGGGTAATATTGCTGTAGCAGAAGGCGCCATACTCGCCGGGTGCCAGGCTTATTTCGGTTACCCCATCACACCGCAAAATGACCTGCTCGAACATATGGCGCGCCGCATGCCGGCAGAGGGCAGGGTATTCTTACAGACCGAGAGCGAACTTGCCGCTATCAACATGGTTTACGGCGCCGCGGCAGTAGGGTTCCGCGCCATGACCTCAACCTCCAGCCCCGGTTTCAGCCTCCAGCAGGAAGGCATCTCTTACATGGCCGGGGCCGAGATGCCCGCCGTTATCGTAAATATCATGCGGGCCGGGCCAGGACTGGGCAATATAGGCGGCGCGCAGGGCGACTACATGCAGTGTACGCGGGGCGGCGGGCATGGCGACTATTACCTGATCAACCTGGCCCCGTCCACCGCGCAGGAGATGATGGACCTCACTATGCTGGCCTTTGAGCTGGCCGATAAATACCGCAACCCTGTGCTGGTCATAGC
>JAPLHM010000300.1 GCA_026389635.1 Chloroflexota bacterium
CCAATCTTATCCCCGGGGCAATAAAAGGAGGTAACAGAAATGACGGGTGGTTTTACCAACTATTTCACAGGCGCACCCAGGGTCTCGTCCGGCAAAAAGGTACTGTTGGTCATCCTGGGCATACTGCTGGCCCTTTCACTCCTGGTTTTAGGGCCGGTAATGGCGCTCCATCAGACTGTATTCAACCCCGACTGCATAGCTTCGTATGTTGACGATATCGACGTCCCGGCCATTGCACAGGGTTGGCTGAACACGTACGTGGCTCCTAAAAATCCCCTGGTGGCCAAGTCTGCCGAACTTGTCATAGTCAATTTCGAGCCCCAGATCAAAGAGGGGCTGAAGACAGGTGTGCGCGATACCTATTCCTTCTTGCTTAACAGGCTGGAGAACGGTAAATTATTAGAAACAATAGCGGCACAGAAACCGCTGGTCGACAACCTGGCCGCCAATGTCCAGGCTGTCCTGGGCATACCCGTCCTCAATACCCTGCTGGAAACGCTTGGCGTGAATGCAGACTCGATAGCGAAAAGTATCGATATTAAACAGATAAACGGCTATTTCAACATGCTGGCGCAACTGGCAGCATTGCAGTCAGTCATCGTCTTTATCCATGCCAGCTTTGTCCCGGCCATAATCCTTGCTCTGGCGCTTTTGATTGCCATCATATTGATCGCACGCAAGCCCGGGTTCCTTTCAGGTGAGCTGGGTTTCATCTTGGCAATTTGCGGTGTCCTGCAGTTTGTTTTCGTGCTTCCCCTCGACGGCTCCATGAAATCGGCCTTAGCGCACTTCAACCTGCCGGCGTTGCTGCACGGCTGGCTGGTGAGATTGGTCGGGGATTACACCAATATTGTGATGATATATGGCGGAGTTCTCCTCCTCTGCGGGGTAGTACTAATCGTACTCTACTATGTTTTCAAACCCGGCACTGCGAGCCCGAAGGCCGCATGACACGGCCCGGACAGGGTCTGTAATTAGAGGAACCGCTCGAACCTTTCCTTTTTAGCTTTGCAGATGGGACATATCTCGGGCGGGCCGTCCCGGGCGCAGAGGTAACCGCACACCCTGCAGCGCCACACGGGCAGCGGCGCCTGCAGCGGACCGGCAGGTCCGGCGGCAGCGCCCTTCTTGCGTAGCGAGCGCGGCGGCCGCCTCTCGGGGATGGAGGTCAACTGCCGCTTGCCATCCAAAACCTCCTGTGATACATAAAGGGCGCAGTAGCAGGCACCGGATTCAACCACGTCCTGGTCCCTGTAATCGCAGGGACATATGATGTCCAGGTCTTCATCCTTGTTGCCACCGGCCAGGCGGCAGGGACAGGACTGGTAACCGTACCGCTGCTGGTTGACCAGCAGGCCGCTCACCAGGCCACGGGCGAAGTCCGCGTCCGGGTTGACACGGTACCCGCCCGCCCCGGCGTCCTTCTTAATTTTTTCGTAGGCCTTTTCTATATCAGCCGCTGCAACGGGGCCGGCTGCGCTCACAGTTTCAGCGCCCCTTTGATCTCGTCCTCCTTGAAACCTATGATGCACTTGCTGTCATTGACCACCAGCGTGGGGAACGAGCAGTCCGGGTTCCATTTCTCTATCAAGGCAATGGCCTGCTCCTTCTCCTGCCCTA
>JAPLHM010000167.1 GCA_026389635.1 Chloroflexota bacterium
TAAACCTGGTGGGCATAGTCAACCAGCCTTTCGCTTAACTGCTTCTTACCCAGCGTCTCCAACCCCATGTCCTTAATATTTTCCGGGTGCGGCAAAATCTCCGCCGTTTCCTGTAAAATGCCTTCCAGGTCAGGATTATCGTAGCTGTGGCAATGTTCCTCCACTATCTGCTCCACCTGCTTATCAACCATATCCAGGATATTGGCCTTCAAATCCGCTCCCGCCAAAATCTTGTCGCGTTCGCCGTAGATGACTTCCCTGTGCTTATTGACCACGTTGTCGTAATCGACCAGGTGCTTGCGGATGTCGAAGTGGTAGGCCTCCACCTTGACCTGGGAGTTCTCGATGGCCTTGCTGATCATGGGATGCTCGATGGAGGTGTTCTCGTCCATACCGGCCCATTCCATCACCCCTTTGACCCGGTCTCCGCCGAAGCGTTTGACGATATCGTCTTCCAGCGAGACGAAGAATTGCGAGCTTCCGGGGTCGCCCTGCCGCCCGGCGCGCCCGCGCAACTGGTTGTCGATGCGCCTTGCTTCATGCCTTTCCGTGCCAATTACGTGCAGCCCTCCAAGCGAAACAACCCTGTCGTGCTCAAGCTTCCATTCAGTGTATTTCTGCTGGAACTCTTTTTCGTTATCGAATTCCTCACGCTCGGGTGGCTTGCCTCCCAGGACGATGTCCACGCCGCGGCCGGCCATATTGGTGGCCACGGTCACGGCGCACACCCGCCCGGCCTGCTTGATGATCTCCGCCTCCCTCTCATGGTGCTTGGCATTGAGCACCTCGTGCCTGACTCCGCGCCTCATCAGCAGGTCATCCAGTACTTCGGATTTCTCAATAGAGACGGTGCCCACCAGCACGGGTTTGCCTTCTTTACTCAGTTTTTCTATCTCGTTGGCGATGGCCTTGAACTTGGAGTCCTCGTCCTTGTAGATAAGGTCCTGTTGGTCCGCCCTTATCATCGGCTTATTGGTCGGTACAGCCACAACATCGAGCTTATAAATCTTGTAAAGTTCCTCCGCCTCAGTGGCTGCCGTGCCGGTCATGCCGGCCAGCTTGCTGTAAAGACGGAAGTAGTTCTGGAAGGTTATGGTGGCCAGCGTTATGCTCTCCTTCTGTATCTTGACCTTCTCTTTGGCCTCGATGGCCTGGTGCAGTCCCTCGGAGTAGCGCCGGCCGAACATCAACCTGCCCGTGAATTCATCGACGATAATGACCTCGCCGTTCTTGACCATGTATTCCTTGTCCCGCTTGAAAAGCACACGTGCTTTGAGTGCATTTTCCATGTACTCAGTCAGGTGTAAGTTGGTCGGATCATATAAGTCGGGCGCCTTCAGCAAGCCCTGACGTTTCAGCATTTCCTCCATCCTGGCACTCCCAGCATCGGTCAGGTACACCTGCCTCTCCCTTTCCTCTATCTTATAATCTTCCGGTGTAAGCTTGGACGCCAGGTCGGCAAAAGTGTAATACTTCTGTGCAGGGTCCTCGCCCTGGCCGCTGATGATGAGCGGAGTGCGCGCCTCGTCGATGAGTATATTATCCACCTCGTCCACAATGGCGTAGTGAAGCGGACGCTGCGCCTTCTGGGACATATCGATAACCATGTTATCCCTCAGGTAATCGAAGCCGAACTCGTTATTGGTGCCGTAGGTTATATCAGCAGCGTACGCTTCCTGGCGTGTGACCGGCCTGAAATGCGGCCAGCGTCTATCCTTCTCGTCCTGGTAGTTTGGATCATATATCAAGGCAGGCAATTGATCGGTGGCGCTCTGCACAGGATAAATGCTGGCGACCGTTACCCCCAGCGCGTTATAGATAGGGCTCATCCAGTAGGCGTCACGGCGCGCCAGGTAATCGTTAACCGTGACCAGGTGGCAGCCCTTGCCTTCAAGTGCGTTCAGGTAAAGGGGCAGAGTGGCCACCAGTGTCTTGCCCTCGCCTGTCCGCATCTCGGCTATCTTGCCCTGGTGCAGCACCATGCCGCCCATAATCTGGACATCGAAGTGCCGCAAACCGATAGTGCGCCTTGAGGCCTCCCTGACGGCGGCGAAAGCTTCGGGCAGAACATCATCCAGTGTCTCGCCTCCTGCCAGTCTTTCCTGAAATTCGATAGTCTTAACTTTCAGATCTTCATCGGACAGTTTCTGGAAGTCGGTTTCAAGGTCATTTATCTGCGCAACTATAGGCTTGAGGCGATTGATTTCTTTTTCGTTAGAATCGAATAGTTTGCCTAACCAGCTCAATTTAATACTTCCTAACCTTCAAACATGGCGCCGATCGACATGCCGGTATGAATGCGGTGTATAGCCTCGCCCAGCAGGGGAGCGATCGGCAGGACGGTAATCTTGTTTATCTTCTTCTTCCCGTTGACGGGGATGGTGTCGGTTACCACGACCTCCTTGACCCTGGAGCCGCGGATGCGCTCAATGGCCGGGCCGGAGAGCACCGGGTGCGTGCAGCAGGCGTAAACCTCTTTTGCGCCTGCCTCCAGCAGGGTATCCACAGCGCTGACCAGTGACCCGGCGGTGTCGATCTCGTCGTCGACCAGTATGGTACGCCTGCCCTCCACCTCACCTATGATATTGAGTGTCTCAGTTGTGTCGTCGTTGTTGATGCGCCTCTTCTCGATAATGGCCAGCGGGGCATTGAGCTTCTCGGCCAGATCGCGGGCCCGCTTGCTGATGCCGATATCGGTGGCCACCACCACCACATCCTTGAGTTTTTTGTTTTTCCAGTAATCGCTCACTAAGAAGAGCGCGGTCAGCTCGTCCACCGGCACGTTGAAAAAGCCCTGGATTTGAGCCGCGTGCAGGTCCACCGTGAGTATGCGGTTGGCGCCCGCCGTGCACAGCAGATCCGCCACCAGCCTGGCTGTGATGGGTACGCGCGGCTGGTCTTTCTTATCGGTGCGTGAGTAGCCGTAGTAAGGCACAACGGCTGTGATGCGGTCGGCCGAGGCGCGTTTGAAAGCATCGAGCATGATCAGCAGTTCCACCAGGTTCTTATTGACCGGCGAGCAGATCGGCTGGATGATGAACACGTCGCGTTCGCGCACGTTCTCCATGATGCGTACGAAAGTGTTCTCGTTGCTGAACTCGAAGACCTCTATTTTGCCCAGAGGTATACTCAAGTAATCGCATACCGAGCGGGCGAGGGTTGGATGAGCGTTGCCGCAGAATACCTTGATCTCATCCTGGCTAGCAAATTGCCTCATAATTTTTCCTCCAAGCTGAATGCCTCATAATTATAGCATCAACCCGCCGGCGCCCATAACAAACGCAGCGCCTTCCGCGGGCCCGGGAAGAGCAGTGTGCAATAGTAGCAACATTAAATAATGTATAATTTCAGTGCGAAAATTTTGGAGGATTGACAGA
>JAPLHM010000282.1 GCA_026389635.1 Chloroflexota bacterium
CCGAGCGCAAATCTGCGTCTCCGGCCGTGCGCAGGCCAGTACGCCCGTCGATTACCAGGTCGAACCTGACCTCGGGATAGGCGAGGGCAAACTGGCTCACCAGTGCAGCGATATGCCCCGATTCAGTCGCTGCGGATTTTAAAAATTTCAACCTTGCCGGGAAATTCTGAAAGAGCCGCCGCACCGTCACGGTCGTGCCCTGCGGACGGCTTTTTTTCTGTCTGCCGGAAATCTTACCGTTTTCCAGGTGCAGGTAGCTGGCGGCGCTGCTGCCGGGATCACGGGTGAGTATCTCCACCTCGGCCACGGATGCGATGCTGGGCAGGGCTTCCCCCCGGAAACCAAGTGTGCGGATGTGCTCGAGATCATCCAACCCGGTTATCTTGCTGGTAGCGTGCCGCCTGACCGCTATCTCTGCCTCAGCCGCCGAAAGCCCGCACCCGTTGTCGGAAACACGCAGGTAGCTGACGCCGCCGTTATGTGCCTCGATATTGATCTCGGTTGCCCTGGCGTCCAGCGAATTCTCGACGAGTTCCTTGACCACCGAGGAAGGACGCTCGATGACCTCGCCGGCAGCGATCTTGGAGGTGACTTCAGGCGGGAGGACCTTGATAGGCATTAATTAATTGTACAACACTTTCCCGGCCACTACCGTACGCACTACTTTGATAGGGGCATGGATTACTATAACCAGGTCGAGGAACAATTTAAACGATTTTCGACAATTTATGCTGCTGGAAAAACTATTTCCCCTGCCACCACTGTCCTGATCAACTTGATATTTTTTATCCTGTCGGGTTCTATCTTGAACGGGTCTTCTTCCATTATCACCAGGTCAGCGCGCTTGCCCGGCGTTATGCTGCCCTTGATCCCCTCTTCAAATTGCGCATAAGCAGCGTCCAGCGTATACATGCGGAAGGCCTCTTCCACCGAGATGCATTGATGCGGCTCGAACCCCTCGCGGGTGACGCAGCACCGGATGGCGTGCAGCACATCCGGGGACTCGATAGGGGCATCGGACGCGCCCGCTACCTTTATCCCGGCATCCAGGAAAGACCGCAAGGGATAGACGGTTTTACAGCGCTCTGCGCCTAATCTCCGGTGCAACCAGTCCTTTTCGGAATGTATGAACAGTGGCTGCGTGGAAACCACGATGCCCAGCCGTGCCATTGCTTTAATCACCGGCTCATCCATTATGGAAGCGTGCTCAATACGATGGCGGCAGCCGGGGCGGGGGAATTCCTTAAATAGCCTTCCATAAAGCTCCACACATAACCTGTTAGCGGCATCGCCGATGGCGTGTATGCAGACCTGCCATCCCGCATTATGTGCCGCAACCATGCGTTGGTAAAGTTCCTCAGGCGGATGCATCAGCATACCTTTCTTCAGAGGATTGTCAGAGAAAGGCTCGAGCATATAAGCCGTGCTTGACCCGAAGGTGCCGTCGGCGAAGAGCTTGACGCCGCCCAGGCGGTTGGCGCCCCTGTTCAAGGCGCTGTCCTTCAATCCATCCAGCCCGTTTACATCGGATGCTATCAGCAATGAATACAAACTGATTTGGCAATGCTCTAAAAAGAGCTGCATGGCAGGGACGTCAAAAGCCCCGGCGGATCCGGCCGGGCCTTCCTCACCCGTCTGCAATACTACGCCCAGCGAGGTCAAGCCCAGCGAAGCCAGGCGGCTGAAGGTTTGGCGGGCTCCCTCAATCAGCACCGGCAACTCAGGCATTGGCATGGCGTTCAGGATAAGCTGCGCCGCCGTCTCGCGGAAAGCTCCCGAGGGATAACCGCCGGATTCACGCTCAATCACCCCTGCCGCAGGGTCCTGGGAGGATGCCGTTACTCCGGCCGCTTCAATAGCCCGGGTATTGGCAAAAACCGAGTGCCCGTCGTGCTTGACGACGACCACCGGCCTGTCCA
>JAPLHM010000232.1 GCA_026389635.1 Chloroflexota bacterium
GTTCCGCGATGCAGGCCTGGTACGCAAACTGGCCGATAAAATCGCCATGATCTCCACCAGGCCGGTACGCCTGATGGAATTCTGCGGCGGGCATACCGTGGCCATCATGCGCAACGGCATACGGCAGCTCCTGCCTCCAAATATCGAGATGCTCTCCGGTCCCGGCTGCCCGGTCTGCGTCACATCCAACCGTGATATCGACCGGGCTATAGCCCTGGCCGGCCTGCCCGAGGTAATCATCACCACCTTCGGCGACATGCTCAAGGTGCCGGGCAGCTATTCAAGCCTCCAGCAGGCCCGCGCCGCGGGCGGTGACATCCGCATCGTATACTCCACGCAGGATGCGCTGCAGACAGCCCGTGATAACCCTCACATGGCAGTGATCTTCCTGGGGGTAGGTTTCGAGACCACGGCGCCCACCATAGCCTCAGCTGTACTGCAGGCCGAAAAGGAAAAAATCATCAATTTCTCCGTTCTCTGCCAGCTCAAGCTGACTCCCCCCGCCATGCGGGCACTGCTCGACCTGGGGGAGACCCGTCTCAACGGCATCATCTGCCCCGGCCATGTCAGCGCCATCATCGGGACACGGCCCTACGAGGCCTATGCCCGGGAATACGGCATAGCCTGCGTCGTTGCAGGCTTCGAGCCGGTGGACATCCTCCAGGCCGTGGAGATGCTGGTTCGGCAGGTCGAGGACGGCATTGCGCGTGTCGAGATCGCATATACCCGCGGCGTGAGGCCGGAGGGCAACGTGAAGGCACTGGAATTGATGGATATTGTTTTTGACACGGCCGTGGCCGGCTGGCGGGGCATAGGGGATATCCCGGGAAGCGGGCTGCGGCTAAAAAGTAAATACGCCCGGTTCGACGCCGGCCGGCGGTTCGAGGTAGACCTGCCGCCCGCCAGGGAGCATGCCGGCTGCCGCTGCGGGGAGATACTGCGCGGCGTGATCAGGCCGTTTGACTGCGGGCTTTTCGGCAAGGCATGCACACCGGAAAACCCGGTGGGGCCCTGCATGGTCTCGTCTGAAGGAAGCTGCGCCGCCTACTACCAGTACGGGGCAGCCGATGGGTGAAAGGATATTACTGGCCCACGGCAGCGGCAGCAGGCTCAGCCACGACCTCATTTCAAAGATACTGGCCCCTGCCATTATGAACCCGCTGCTGGCACGCATGGATGATTCGGCGGTACTGGAGATATCAGGCAGGCTGGCATTCACCACCGACAGCTATGTGGTCAACCCCATCTTCTTCCCGGGAGGGGACATCGGCAGGCTGGCCGTGTGCGGAACTGTCAACGACCTGTCCATGAGCGGTGCCAGGCCCCTTTATATCAGCCTGGCCCTCATAATCGAGGAGGGGCTGGATATAGATGACCTGCGGCGCATCATGCAGTCCGTGGGTGAGGCCGCTGCTGAGGCCGGTGTACAGGTCGTAACAGGCGACACCAAGGTGGTGGAGCGCGGCAAGGCGGATCGCCTCTTCATCAATACATCAGGGATAGGCCTGATCGAAGGCGCGGCGGACATATCGGGCGCCAATGCCAGGCCGGGCGATAAAATAATCTTGAGCGGAAGCATCGGCGAGCACGGCATGGCCGTTATGAGCCAGCGTGAAGGGCTGCGTTTCTCCCTCCCCATAGCCAGCGACTGCGCGCCGCTTAACCGCCTGGTATCTGCAATGATGGCTGCCAGCAGCAATATACACAGCCTTCGTGACCCCACCAGGGGCGGGATGGCCTCCACCCTCAACGAGTTTGCCAAACAGTCGGATGTCGGCATTGTTATAGAAGAGGACAAGATTCCAGTGCACGACGGCGTGCGCGGATTCTGCGAGTTACTCGGGCTTGATCCCCTGTATATCGCCAACGAGGGTAAACTGGTGGCCGCTGTGGACGATGGCGATGCCGCGGGGGTACTGTCAGCCATGCGGGAGAATAAATACGGCCGC
>JAPLHM010000006.1 GCA_026389635.1 Chloroflexota bacterium
ACTGCAAAATGAATACGCCAAAGAGATCGCGCCGTCATTCGGCGCCAAAGGCATGACCTGGATGCGCGCCGAACGCGGTAAACTCGAATCTAATATCGTCCAGTTTTTCAGCAGCCAGGAACAAGAAGAGTTGCGCAAAAAATTCGACGTTGCGGACGGGGACGTCCTTATTATGATCGCCGATCCCTCGTATGCCATTGTCACCTCTGCGCTTGGCCAGTTGCGCCTGCATTTGGCTAATCGTCTCGGTCTGATTCCCACCAATATCTTTTGTCCTGTTTGGGTCACGGAGTTTCCGCTGTTTGAGGCTACCGAGGAAGGAGGCGTCACCTCCAGCCACCACCCGTTTACCGCGCCGGACCGCAGCGATTTCGATCCCGGGAATATTGAAGAACTGCTGACTTTGCGCTCTCGGGCCTACGACCTGGTAATGAACGGTGAAGAACTGGGCGGCGGCAGCATCCGCATCAATGACCGCGACCTGCAGCGCAAAATATTTGCCGCGCTGGGACTGACTGAAGAAGAAACAAAGGAGAAATTCGGCTTTTTCCTGCGGGCTTTCGATTTCGGCGCACCGCCGCATGGCGGACTGGCGCTGGGCATGGACCGCACCGTGTCTATGATCTTGCAAACCCCGTCTATCCGCGAGGTGATCGCGTTCCCCAAAAACCGCAGCGCCGCCTGTCCCCTGACCGGCGCACCCTCCGCGGTGAAACGTGAACAATTGGCCGAACTGGGGCTGTTGAACCTGGGCGGCCAGGAGGTTTTGCCCGGGACAGCCGAAAAGGAAGACAGGATCGATCGCCTGTCCTGGGTATCGCGCATCGGCATCGCAGCCGGGGAGCGCGCCATGATGGAAGACATCCTGACGCAGGCCGAAGAGCTGGCTTTGCTGGCCGCCCAAAAGGCGGGCAAAGAGGAACCGATAAGCACAGTCACCCCTGTCGCCAACCGCACGCGTCCGGGAACTGAAGAAAAACGCTCGGCGCTATCCCAAACGGGCCAATTGCTCAAGAGCGCGCCCTCGGTTAAAGGCAATTACTATAAGGTCACCAATATCCTGGAATAAAGCGAGACATCTTGATGGATTCATTTTTCTTTTATCGCAATCCTGAAACCGCCGCCCCCGGGGCCGGTCATTTGCAGGGATTGAAAATTGCCATTCAACCGAATATCTCGGTGGCGGGCTGGCCGACAGAGGCCGGTTCGAACGCGCTCGTCAATTTCACAGCATTGGAAGACGCAACCATCGTGCAGCGGCTGCGTCAAGCCGGGGCATCCCTGTGCGGTTCAACCCGCATGAGTGAATTCGGTTTCGGCCTGCAGGACAGCAGGGCGGGCGACGCGCTCCGGCAAAAGGCTGCCGATGCTGAATTGGTTATAGACTTGATGGGCGAAAGCCGCCTGGCCGCCTTGCGCGCGGCTGTTTGCGGTTTCAAACCCAGTTACGGATTGGTGTCACGCTTCGGCCTGGTCGGTCTGATCCCGTCGATGGAATGCTGCGGCGTGCTTTCCGGAAGCCTGAAAAATATTCGAGACATTATGAAGGCCGTGGCCGGTCCGGACGAACTGGATTTTTCACTGCCCGATGAAAAGGTCCCGGATTTTTCCCCCTTAAAAATTGATCCCAAAAAAACAACCATCGGTATCGTTACAGAAGCGCTGGGCGGCCTGCCTGCCGGGCAGGAAAAGATGTTCCGCGCTTCCATTGACGAACTGAAAAAGGCGGGCTTTCCCCTGCGGGAAATGTCCCTGCCCGACTTTCCACTTTTTTCCATAGCCCACAAAATCATCGGTTCCGTGGAGGCCTCATGCTGCGCAGGACGTTACGATTCGGTCCGTTACGGTCAGCGCGCAGCGGGCGCCAAAAATTGGAACGAAATGTACCTGCTCTCGCGCGGCGCAGCCTTCGGCCTGCTTTTGAAAGGCTATCTATTTCAAGGCGCGTTTTTCCAGTTTGAGCGCTACGACGCGTATAAAGACGCCTGCCGCATCCGCGCGCGCCTGCTCGCGGAGATGCAGCGGCTCACTGCGCAGGCGAACTTCCTGGTTTTCCCCGCAGTGGACTGTGCCCCATCAGGCGCAGCCGCGTCGCTTGACGGCACGTACGCTCAATTCGCCTGGACGTCTTTTGCCAATGTAACCGGCCAGCCCGCGTTGTACCTGCCGCCGGCGCCGGGCGCGGCGCACCCGGGACTTCAACTGGCGGGGCCGAGGCTGAGTGACGCACGGCTGCTCGCGCTGGGTGAACATCTTCTGAATATGCGCCGGGGAGGCAAATAGCTTGGAATTCGAAGCTGTCATCGGGTTAGAAATTCATGTTGAACTCAATTGCGCAACCAAAATGTTTTGCGATTGTCCCAACCGTCCCGGCGACGAACCCAACATCAATACCTGTCCGACCTGCCTGTGGTTTCCTGGCGCCATTCCCCGGTTTAGTCAGGAAGCACTCGAAAAAGCATCTCTTTTGTGTCTGGGACTAGGCGCTGAACTTCAGCCCAGGAGCGCCTTTGACCAGAAGGTTTACTACTATCCGGACCTGCCTAAAGGCTTCCAATTATCTCAGGCCCACCTTCCGCTTTCGTGCGGCGGCGCCATCGACATTACTGATGAAAACGGCAAACCTAAAAGACTGCGCATCCATCATATCCACATGGAGGAAGACGTCGCCAAATTAGTGCACGAAATGGAAGGACGGCTGCCGATAAGCCTGGTGGACTTCAACCGCGCCGGCTCACCGCTGGTGGAAATCGTCACAGAACCGGATTTCCGCGCGCCGTATGAGGCGATGGAATTTCTCAAGGCGCTGCGCTTGCAGGTGCGGTCCGTGGGATCCTCCGAGTGCAGCATGGAAAACGGCACGATGCGCGTAGATGCCAACATTTCCATACGTCCACGGGGAACCACCCAGATGAACACCAAAGTAGAAGTCAAAAACATGAATTCCATCCGTCACATAGGCGATGCCATCGTGTACGAAATCAACCGCCAGAGCGCAGCCGTACAGGCGGGCGAAACGGTGATCCTGCACACCCGCCTCTGGGACCCGGAAAAAAAGGCCACGCTCCCGATGCGCGCCAAGTTTGAAGGCCCCTGTGTCCTGGAGCCGGCAGTCCCGGTCATTGAATTATCGCCTGACTGGATCGAGAAGATGCGCTCGCGTCTTCCGGAAATGCCCGCCGCAAGGGCCGGGCGCTTTGTCACACAGCACGGACTGACGGGTGAAGAAGCCCTATTTTTAAGTTCAGACGCGGAGGTCGCAGGCTATTTTGAGGCACTGATTGAGCAGGGTATCGCGCCGCGCACGGCCTTCCACTGGCTCACCACGCAACTGGTCCCGGCCGTCAAAGACCGGCGGCAGGAACTGGGCAGTTCGCCGGTGACCCCCGCCCGCTTTGCCGTGCTGCTTAAAATGCTCGCGCAAAACGAGATCAACGCCAACGCGGCGCGCGAGGTGCTTTTGCATTTATTCGACAGTGACGAAGCACCGGGGGCGATCGTCAGTGCCCGTGGATTTCGGCAGGTTTCCGATCACGCCACCCTCGATTCGCTGATCGATAAGGTTCTAAGCGCGGAACCGGCCGCTGTAGCCGATGTCCGCAGTGGCCAGGGTAAAGCCATGGGTTTTCTGATAGGCCAGGTGATGCAGGCCTCAGGTGGCAAAGCCAATCCGAAAATAATACGGGAATTGCTTGCCAAGAAATTAGGCGCAATTTCGTAAACAGGACACTGGTGCATGGGCAGGGGTTGGGTGGCCGTCATTGTAGCGTACCCGGACGCATGCTATGACACCTAATTCTGGTAGAATATGTAGACTTCGTAATGCCCTCCGCTGTTGCTCCAGCGTCAGGCGAGCGTCAGCACGTGGAGGCCTCAGTATCGTGCGCCTGTAGCTCAGCGGACCAGAGCATCGGTCTTCGGAACCGGGGGTCGTGGGTTCGAATCCCTCCAGGCGCGTATCTAAACCGTCCCCTTTTGCCGGCGTATTGCAAACAAACATCCCTGAACTACCAGAGTGGTATAATAAAGTTTAGATCAGTCACCTGATCAACTTTAAGGAGGTTGGATATGCCAGTTTATATCGCGCTGACTACCCTCAATGAGAATGGCAGAGAGGCCATCAAGACCAATCCCAAAAAAATCAAGGCCAATAAGGCTGCACTTGAGGCCATGGGAGTAAAGGTGCTGGGGCAATACATCACACTCGGCCGGTACGATTTTGTCAATATTTTCGAGGCCAAAAATGAGGAGACTATCTTGAAGGCAGCGGTGAACCTCTCGGGAAAAGGCGTCGCCCACACGGAAACACTGGTAGCGCTCACCGTCGACAGCTTCACAAAAATCGCGCGCAAGCGGCCTTAGATAAGGCATGCAAATTGAGCGATTATATTTGACAGCATTTTAATAACAAATTAAAATCTTTCCCCGAGGAGGCACATGATGCTAAAGAAGTTGATTGTTAGCTTGATGATCGGTGTCGTCGCTTTGATGCCGTTCCTGGCGGGCTGCGCTGCCCCGGCCCAAAAACCTCTCGCGCCCACAACACCGGGCACATTCACACCGGGGGAGCCGCTGGACAAGAACGAGATGCGCATAACCTTTTTGGGGACATCTTTTCTCCCCCGCCTGGCACAGGAATGTAACAGCATTTTCGTTGAACTCGGCAACGGCGACAGCTTCGTATTCGATATTGGATCGGGCGTCTCAGCCAAATATGTGGCCATGGGTATACCCTATTCCCGCATGGACAAGGTTTTCATAACACACCTGCACGGGGACCATACGAGCGATCTCATTACGGTGTACTGCTTCGGGCCATCGATGGACCGCAAGACACCACTGCTGCTGTTCGGGCCCAGCGGAGACACCCCGGACGAGGGAACACTGGCTTTCGCTGACAATCTGAAAAAGCTGATGAAATGGCATGAGGAGGCCTTCAGCTTCCTGTCGACCGGCCTGGCCAACGGCGAGGACGGGTACGACATCATCGCGACCGAATTGCCGTATATGAAGGTAGGCGGAGTGGCCTATGAAAAGAACGGCGTGAAGATAACCCATTTCCCGGCCGTGCACGACCGTGACGGCTCCATAAGCTACAAGCTGGAGTGGAACGGCCTGTCCATGGTATTTTCCGGCGATACCAAGCCAAGCAACTACATGATCGACCAGGCCAAGGGTGTGGATGTCCTGATCCACGAGATGGTAGTGCCGCCGGAAACCTGGGCAGCCAAGAACTCCACACTGAAACC
>JAPLHM010000070.1 GCA_026389635.1 Chloroflexota bacterium
CGCATACATGTCCCAGTAGGGCGCGCCCAGGCCGGTGAAGGCGGGTACGAAGTAGACGCCGCCGTTGTCCTCCACCGAGCGGGCCAGCGCCTCGCTCTCGGATGCATTGTTAATAATCTTGAGCCCGTCGCGCAGCCACTGAACCGCTGCCCCGGTGATGAAAATACTGCCCTCAAGCGCGTAAATGACTTTATTGTCCAGACCCCATGCCAGGCTGGTCAGCAGACCCCGCCTGGAGATGATCGGTTTCTCGCCGCTGTTCATGAGGATGAATGAGCCGGTGCCGTAGGTGTTCTTGGACATGCCGGGATCGTAGCAGGCCTGGCCGAAAAGCGCGGCCTGCTGGTCGCCCGCTATGGCGCACAGGGGCACCCGCGCCCCCTCGAAGATGCCCTCCGCCGTCTCACCGTAGCTGAAGCTGGATGGGATGACGCGGGGCAGTACGGCCGCGGGGATGTTGAGGGTAGTGAGGATATCCTTGTCCCATTGAAGGGTATTGATGTTGAAGAGCATGGTGCGCGAGGCGTTGCCATAGTCGGTCACGTGGACTTTGCCGCCGCTCAATTTCCAGGCCAGCCAGGTGTCGACTGTCCCGAAAAGCAGGTCGCCCGCCTCAGCCCGTGCCTGGCCGTCCTTGGCGTGGTCGAGTATCCAACGCACCTTGGTGGCCGAGAAATAGGCGTCGGGTATGAGGCCGGTCTTGTCGCAGATGGTCTGGCCTACGCCCCGGTTTTTAAGCTCTTCCACCAGCCCGGCCGTCCGACGGCACTGCCAGACTACGGCGTTGCTGACCGGCTCACCGGTCTTCCTGTCCCAGATTATGGTGGTCTCACGCTGGTTGGTTATGCCGATGCCGGCTATGGATGACGCCGGCGTCCCGGCCTTTGCCAGGGCCTGGCGCGCTACTTCGAGCGAGGTTTGATATATCTCATCGGGGTCGTGCTCCACCCAGCCCGGGTTGGGGTAGATCTGCCTGGTCTCCGTGTCGGCCTCCGCCACCGGCTTGCCCTCACGGTCGAAAAGGATGGCCGCGCTGCCGGTGGTGCCCTGGTCTATGGAGAGGATGTATTCTCTGGCAGGCATACTGCACTCCCTGCGGTTCTCGATTTCCGCTTATTCTATCACTAAAGAGATGCTGTTACTATATACCCGCGGCGGGCCCCGTCCGCCCTCAGCCGCCCACGAAGCGCGGGATGATGTCGAGGTGGTCGCCGTCCTTCAGGCTGTGGTCGGCCAGCTGCCTGATGTGCACTCGGTTGAGCAGGACGTTGCTTTCGTCTGCTATCTTGCGTTTCTCGCTGATGCCGCTCTTGAGCAACCGCGCGTGGTAGCCGTGGCCGTACGCCGCCTCCACCTGTTCCAGGGCATCCTCAACGCTGCCGGCCTGCAGCGTGACCCGCTCCACGCCCAAGTAAAGGCGCCACGGTCCGACGAATCTGATGCTTACCTCTGCCATTCTACTTATTCTTAGACCAAAGATATTTCTTCCAGGCTGCCGTCGGCGAAATCCAGCAAGAGCAGCCGGTTGCGCAGCGGTGTACCTATGCCGGTGATCAGCTTGACCACCTCCTGGACCTCCCAGGCGGCGATGGCAGCCGGGGTGGCGGATGGGTTGCCCGTGATAGCCTCCATGCCGCGGGCGTCCCGGCCCGGGTCGCCGCCGTATATGGCGGCAAGCCCTTTGTCGCCCGGCAGAACGGTCATCACCTGGCCGCTGAAGCCGGCCACGGCGCCGTGAACAAAGGGAATTTCAAACCTCCGGCAGGCTGCTTCCACCACCAGTCGAGTGTCAAGGCTGTCCAGGGCGTCCACTACGGCATCGGCCCCGGTCAGCAAATCGTCCACGCTGCAATCATCGATGTACGCGTTGAGCGCCTTTACTACCACCGCGGAGTTTATACGCCTGACACGCTTGGCGGCCACTTTTACCTTTGATTTGCGCAGGACGTCCTCGTCCGACATGATCTGGCGGTTGAGGTTGTTCTCCACGAACCTGCCGTTGTCGATGATCACCAGGCGCCCTACCCCCTGGCGGGCCAGCAGTTCGATAACGGTTCCGCCCAGTCCCCCCGCGCCGCAGACGGCCACGGTTGAGCGCAGCAACTTCAATTGCCCCTCTATGCCGATAGTCCCCATGTTGCGCAGGTAGCGCATGGGGACTACGCCGTTTTCAAGGCAGGCCATCTCAGCCTGCAGGGGCCTAAGACCGAGGTGCGACGCAACCAAACGGCTGTCCCCCAGGCCGATCACCCTGACCTTTTGCCCGCTGGCTGAAACGGCCCGTTTGCTGTGGCGCCTGACCAGCTTTGCAGTGTACCCTCTAATATCCATATGAACCGATTATACAAGAAAACAAAGTTTTGTTTAATGCCGCGGGCTTCACCAAGAGTCGCTCCGATTTTCATACAAAATTCACAAGCGCCCTCTAACATTGTCTCTGATTGACTGTGGCCTGACGGGCACATAATATCCGTGAGATAGGGCCCGGGTTATGCCGGACGCGCTCATCAAAACTCAACCAAAGGAGATGTATTAATGAAAAAGATAATACTCGCGGGCATGCTGGTGGTACTGCTTGGAGCGGCGCTATTAACAGGCTGTTCTCGGCCGGCGCCCGCCGCACCCACCCCCACCGCTGTAACAACCGCCCCGGCCGATAACGGCTCTGAAACTGCTATCGCGCCCCCGGCGGTTGCCGCGCTGAAGACCTCGCGCATCGGGGACATACTGCAGGACCCCGGGGGGTTCGGCGGAAAGACGGTGGTGGTGGAGGGGAAGATATCCAGCGAGTGCCCATCCGGGTGCTGGTTTACCCTCAAGGACGGCAACGCCGTCATCTATATCGATTTGAATCCCAGCAACATGGTCATCCCCCAGAAGAAGGGCTCCTACGCTAAGGTCACAGCCGAGGTGGTCAACGAGGGCGGCGATGTGTACCTGATAGGCAAAAAAGTTGATTTTTAAGCAGGTGGTGATTTGAATATATTCAGCCTTGCAGCTAAAAACCTCATGCGCAGGCATGTGAGAACCGGGCTTACCGTGGCCGGCGTGGCCATAGCCATCGCCGTCCTCTTCAGCCTGTTGTCGTTCAACGCAGGCTACGAGCGCCAGCTCGGTGGGGAACTGGGCAGCCTGGGCATACACATGCTGGCTGTGCCCAAGGGGTGCCCATACGAGGCGGCCTCCCTCATCATCCATGGCGGCGTAATACCCAAGTACCTGTCATACTCCGACCTTGAGCAGATCGATAAGATAAGCGGTATAGAGATAGCCAGCCCCATGCTGCTGCACCAGTTTTTCAAGGACGATAAGCCGCACATTGTTTATGGCATCAATATCGAGGAGCAAAAGGCCTTAAAGCCCTGGTGGAAGGTGGAGGGGAGGTATTTTAAGGACGGTGAG
>JAPLHM010000052.1 GCA_026389635.1 Chloroflexota bacterium
CGAAAAATAATCTTCGGCATAGGCCGTGACGTTACAGAGCGCAAAAAAGCTGAAACGGAGCTGAAGCTGAGCGAGGAGCGGTACCGCCTGCTGGCGGAGAATTCCCTGGACGTGATCTGGGCTGCCGGCATGGAGCTGAGCCTGACCTACATCAGTCCGTCCATATTGCTGCACACAGGCTACAGTGCAGATGAGGTCATGGATATGTCGACGCATGATCGTGAGTATGCCGCAAGGCTGGGAATGGAGGAAAGGGAAATTGAACGCAAGCAGGCTGCCATGAAGGAGCTTATCGATGGGAAGGCAGACATGAAAGTCATCGAATACCAGGTAAAAGGCCGTGCCGGTAAAATTTCCTGGGCTGATGAAAAAATGAGTATTTTAAGAGACAGCGAGGGTAAGGCAGTGGGGATAATCGGAGTCGTAAGGGATATTACAGTGCAAAAAAAGATGACCGAAAATCTTATTATTGCCGACAGACTGGTTTCCCTCGGAGAGATGGCCGCCGGCCTGGCCCATGAAGTCAATAACCCTCTTACCGCGGTAATGGGGTTCGCCTATTTGCTGCAGCAGAATCCCGCCACCCCCCCGGAGATAAGAGAAGATGTGGAATCTATTTATAGGGAGAGCAAGCGTGCGGCCGATGTTATAAAAAGCTTCCTTGCGTTTTCGCGCGGTCAGGCAGCCGAGAAAAAGGCCGAGCAGATAAACGGCCTGGTCGAGAACGTGCTCAAGTTGCGACAGAGCCGTATGCAGAAGGAGAATATCAGCGTGAACCTGGACCTGGCGGAGGGATTGCCCTCCGTCTATTGCGACGGTTCACAGATTCAGCAGGCCATGCTTAATATCATACTGAACGCGGAGTATTTTATGTACCAGACCCATCAGCAAGGCACCCTCGTCATCGGCACGCGCCTATGCGGGGGCAACATAAGGTTATCCATAGCAGATGACGGCCCCGGCATAACGCCCGACAACCTGGACCATGTCTTCGACCCCTTCTACACGACCAAGCAGGTTGGGGAGGGGACAGGCCTGGGGCTCAGTATCTGTCACAGCATTGTCCGCGGACACGGGGGCAACATTTACGTCGAAAGCTCCCCCGGCAAAGGAGCCATTTTTACCATAGAGCTGCCGGCCGGGCAACAGGGTTTTATGTTATCGCAGGTTGGCAATTGACAGGTTGGCAATTGTTGACAGGGATTGAATCCCTGTGGTAGTATTTCCATTTGTTGCAAAGTTGCGCTAATATTTATAGGTTCAGCGCAGGTTTTGCGTGACCTGGATAAGAATCAAGCCGGCTGGTTGACCCGGGATGTGGGCCAGATCGGGAAGTAGTCCGGGGACAACTGGGTGGCTTTTTAATTTGCCGAAAAACAGGGAATAAAAACTTAAGGAAGAGATTAGTATGCCGACAGTAAACCAGCTGGTCAGGAAGGGCCGCCGCAAGGTAGCCAAGAAGACCAAGTCCCCTGCGTTGCAGGTGATATACAACACCCTGAAGAACAAATCCAGGAAAGGTGTATGTTCCCCGCAGAAGCGCGGTGTGTGCGTGCAGGTTAAAACCATGACTCCAAAAAAGCCCAACTCGGCGTTGCGTAAAATCGCCCGCGTGCGGCTGACAAATCACATTGAAGTCACGGCATACATCCCGGGGGAGGGGCATAACCTCCAGGAGCACTCAGTAGTTCTAATCCGCGGCGGCAGGGTTAAGGACCTGCCGGGGGTCCGCTATCATATCATCCGTGGCACACTCGATGCTGCGGGAGTCGACAAGCGCAGGCAGGGAAGAAGCAAATATGGAGCAAAGGCTCCCAAGGCGCCTGCAGCAGTCAGCTAAATATAACGGGGAGATAATATGTCGAGGCGAGCCAAGTTTGTAAACAAGGAAGTAGGCCCGGATCCCAAGTACGGGAGCCCGGTGGTTGCCAGGTTTATTAATAAAATAATGTATAAGGGCAAGAAAGCCACTGCCCAGGGCATTGTTTACGATGCTTTTGAACGTATCAACAAGCAGATGAAGACTGAGCCCCTCAATATTTTTGAGCAGGCTATGAAAAATGCCACGCCCATGCTCCAGGTCAAGTCCAGGCGCGTCGGCGGTGCTACATACCAGGTGCCCATCGAGGTAAGCCCGGAGCGCGGCGAGTTCCTGGCCACCAAATGGATCATTACATACGCCAGGGACCGCGGCGGAAGGTCGATGGCTGAAAAGCTGGCCGCAGAGTTGATGGATGCAGCCCAGGGACAGGGCAACACCATCAAGAAGAAGCAGGATACCCACAAGATGGCCGAGGCAAATAAGGCATTTGCGCATTACAGATGGTAACAGCAGGCGTTAAGGAATCCCGGCCCAAATCGGGCCAGGGTAATAATAAAGTGACAAGATCGTTTCCCCTGGATAAGGTTCGGAACATCGGCATCATTGCCCATATCGATGCAGGGAAGACCACGACTACCGAGCGGATTCTTTTCTATACCGGCAGGACCTACAAGGTCGGTGAGGTGCATGACGGCACTACAGTCATGGACTGGATGGTGCAGGAGAGGGAACGCGGTATAACGATTACTTCGGCTGCCACCACCTGCCACTGGAAAGATTACCGCATCAATATCATAGACACGCCGGGGCATGTTGATTTCACGGCTGAAGTTGAGCGCAGCCTGCGCGTCCTTGACGGGGGAGTGGTCGTGCTGGACGCTGTGGCCGGGGTGGAGGCGCAGTCGGAGACGGTCTGGCGCCAGGCCGACAGGTACGGGGTGCCCAGGATCTGCTTCATAAACAAGATGGACAGGGTGGGCGCCGATTTCTTGCGGACGATCGAGATGATAGAGGAACGGCTGAAGGCTAAGACGGTAGCCATACAGATCCCGCTGGGGAAGGAAAACCTTTTCCGCGGTGTTATCGACCTGGTCGCTAAGAAAGCCTGGGTTTTTCCGGACGAAGTCTCGGAGGAGCCGTCCGAAACTGAAATCCCCGAGGACATGAAGGAGGAAGTTGCCAGGGCCAGGCACGATATGATAGAGAAGCTGGCAGAAAATGACGACCAGCTCATGCTCAAGTATGTTGATAATCAGGAGATCGGTGAAGAGGATATCGGAGCCGCAATCAGGCGCCTGACCGTGGGCAACAGGATCGTGCCAATAGTTTGCGGCACCGCCCTGCGCAATAAGGGCATCCAGTTGGTGCTTGATGCGGTAGTCGATTACCTGCCCTCCCCACTGGAAAAACCGGCACTCAAGGTTGTTGATACCTCCACAGGGCAGGAAGTTTCGCGCCCGGCCAGCGACGAAGCACCGTTTACGGCGCTCGCATTTAAGGTAGTATCTGACCCCTTTGTGGGCAGGCTGGTTTACTTCCGGGTTTATTCGGGCAGTATCAAGGTCGGTGCACAAATATACAATGCCAGCAGGCAAGGCCGGGAGCGCCTGGGCAGGCTGCTACTCATGCACGCCAACAAGCGTGAAGAGATCGACGAAGTGGATACTGGCTGTATAGCGGCCACCCTCGGGTTAAAAAACACTTTCACGGGTGACACGCTATGTGAGGCCGGGCAGTCCGTCCTGCTTGAGGATATTAAGTTCCCCGAGCCGGTTATCGCCATGGCGGTTGAGCCCAAGAGCAAGGCTGACCAGGATAAACTCGGCGAGGCCATGGGCAGGCTTTCGGAAGAAGATCCTACTTTTAAAGTTAAAACCAACGAGGAAACCGGGCAGACGATCATATCAGGCATGGGTGAACTGCACCTTGAGGTCCTGATAGACCGCATGATGAGGGAGTTCGGCGTGCAGGTCAGGGTCGGCAAGCCGCAGGTAGCTTACAAGGAAACGGTCACCATATCGGTGGAAGCGGAGGGCCGCTTTATCAGGCAGACTGGTGGGCATGGACAGTATGGCCACTGCTGGCTGCGGATTGAGCCGGGCGAGCGCAACAGCGGGTTTAAATTTGTCAACGGTGTGCGCGGCGGCGATATATCGCGGCAATATATACCGGCCATTGAGGCTGGTGTGAAGGAAGCTCTGGATACCGGCGGCGTCAGCGGGTACCCGCTGGTAGATATGAAAGTTACGGTATTTGATGGAAGCGAGCACGATGTTGATTCGTCGGAAATGGCCTTCAAAATGGCTGGTTCTATAGCTTTAAAGGAAGGAGTTGCCAGGGCAAAGCCGGCTGTCCTGGAACCTATTATGAGGCTTGAGGCAGTGGCCCCCTCGGCCTTCATGGGAGACGTGATCGGCGATATCAATTCCAGACGTGGCCAGATACAGGGCATCGAGACGCATGGGGAGACCTGCGTTATACACTGTTTTATACCCCTGGCCGAGTCATTCGGTTACGCGACCTCTCTAAGGTCGCTGACCCAGGGCAGGGCCACATATTCCATGGAATTCCAGCAGTACAGTGAAGTGCCAGCAAGTATACTTGAAGAAATGTTAGCTAAATCGAAGGGTAGGTAAATGACCAAGCAGAAGATAAGAATTAAACTTAGGGGATATGACCACCGACTGGTCGACCAGTCCGCCGGGCAGATAGTTGAAACTGCAATAAAATCAGGCGCCGAGGTGATCGGGCCGGTGCCCCTGCCGACAAGGATCGAGAAGTTTTGCGTGATCAGGTCAGGTTTTATTGATAAGGATTCCCGGGAGCAGTTTGAGATGCGCACTCACAAGAGGCTCATCGATATAGTCGGCCCAACAACCAAGACCATCGATGCGCTTACCCAGCTTCAGTTGCCTTCAGGCGTAGAAATCGATATTAGATTGTAGGATTGAGAAAAATGGCTGGCATACTTGGAAAAAAAATAGGAATGACGCAATTGTACAGGGAGAACCTGGAGATAGCTGTTACGGCCATCGAAGCTGGACCCTGCTGTGTCACCCAGGTCAAGACGGTCGAAAAGGATAAGTACAATGCTGTCCAGATCGGTTTTGGCGAAGCTAAGAAACTGGGCAAGGCAGAGAAGGGGCATCTCAAGGAAAACGGGAATTACCGCTACCTGCGCGAGCTGCGCACCGAAAACGTGAAAGATTACCAGGTCGGGCAGAAAATAGACGCGGGGATGTTCAAGGCCGGTGACATCGTCCAGGTCGAAGGCATTTCCAAGGGTAAAGGGTTTGCCGGTGGG
>JAPLHM010000271.1 GCA_026389635.1 Chloroflexota bacterium
ACCGCTCCATACATCACATGAGCAAGAGATACCTGACCCCGGAGCTAAAGGAGCAGTTCTGGATCTTCAACTGGGAATCTGCCACGCCCAACTACGAAAAGATTCTTTCCATCGGTCTCAAAGGGATAGTGGAAGAGGCCAGGGAACGCCTCCAGAAGCTCGATAGTGAGTACATGGCCGAGACTATCAACGGCATAGATTTCGTCAGGAAGAAGGATTTCCTGGAGAGCACGGTCATGGCGCTCGAGGCGGTGTGCAGGTGGTCCAAGCGGTACGCTGCTCTGGCGCGCAGCCTGGCCAAATCGGAGAAGGAAGTCCTCAGGAAGGTGGAGCTCGAGAATATAGCCGAGGTTTGCGACCGCGTTCCGCAAAGCCCGGCCCGCACCCTGCATGAGGCCATCCAATCATACTGGTTCATCCACCTGGTGGTGAATTTCCTGGAGATGCCTCAGGTAGGCTCCGGCATCAGGTTCGATGTTGTATTCAATCCCTTCTACGAGAGAGACCTGGCCGCGGGGAAGATAACCCGTGACTCGGCGCAGGAGCTTGTGGAGTTCCTCTTCGTCAAATTTCAGGAGACCGGATTCCTGCACGCGCCCATCTGGTCCGGCTTCGGCGGCGGCGCGCTGGGCTTCCAGACGGTAACCATCGGCGGTGTCGATTCTAAGGGCCGCGATGTAACGAATGAGATGAGCTTCGTCATCCTCGATGCTACCATGAGCGTGCGCGCCATCGTCCCGCCGCTGGCCCTGCGCTGGCATGACGGTATACCCGGCAAACTGGTGGACAAGGCCATCGAGTGTTTGGCGTCGGGCATGCCACAGCCTGCCATTTTCAACGACAAGGTGGTTGTACAAAGGCTGGTCAACATGGGCACGCCAATTGAGGATGCGCGCAGTTATTCCATCAACAACTGCATGGTACCCACCATACCCGGCAAGAACTTTAGCCACATCTCGGCCTGGGCCAGCGGTGTTCCGGCGCCGCTCTGCCTCAACCAGGCACTTGGCATCGATCCACTGGCCATCTACAAGAAGGCCGGCAATAAAGTGCTCGATCCCGAGAAGATAACCTCCACGGAAGAGCTTTTCGACGCCTTCACGGAAAATTATCGGCTGATCATACACCGCCTGGTGCGCATGGCCAATATCGCCGACGCCCTCTACAAAGAGTGGGCGCCGCGTCCATTCCTATCATCAGTTATCGACGACTGCATTGAGAGGGCGCAGGACGTGCGTGACTGGAACTACATGCCCGATTACCGCGATGTGACCCTTTTTGGACTTAATACCGTGGCTGATTCGCTGACCGCGGTCAGGAAGGTGGTTTTCGATGATAAGAAGATCACCATGAAACAGCTTGTTGAAGCCCTCAAGAACAACTGGAAGGGCTACGAGGAGATACGCCAACTGTGCCTGCGCGCGCCCAAGTTCGGCAACGATGATGATTATGCTGACCTGACCTCCAGGGAGGTGGCCCGCAGGATAGAGGAGGAGACCAGCAAGTGTAAGACCAACTGGGACACATCTGTGCACGTGGACGGCACGGCGGCTACCGCCTGGTGGAGTTTTGGACGCGTTTGCTGTGCGACCCCTGACGGCAGGATGAGTGGGGACCCCTTCAACGACGGGACAATCTCGCCCATGGCCGGCCGCGACAAGAAAGGCCCGACCGCGGTGCTAAGGTCCGTTGCGAAGGTAGACCCGCTCAAAAGCTGGAACCACCTGTTCAACCAGAGCTTCATGCCTCAGTTCCTGGTAGGTCATAATGCCGAGGCCTTTGCTCAATACCTGAAAACTTTTGCAGATATGGGCATACACCACATCCAGTTCTCCACCGTAAACAGGGAGACGCTGGAGGACGCCCAACAGCATCCTGAGAAGTACCCCACCCTGATGGTCAGGGTGGCGGGTTTTGCCGCGTACTTCATCGACCTGGACAGGAGTATTCAGGATTCCATCATAGCCAGGACGCCTCAGTGCTTTTAGACTCACGGGAGGCCGGAGGCGCGGGTAGTGATAAAACTGAAAACGACCTCAAGGGGCTGGTATTTAATATCCAGCGCTACAGCATTCACGATGGGCCCGGCATAAGGACGACGGTCTTTTTCAAAGGCTGCCCCCTGCGCTGCAAGTGGTGCTCCAACCCTGAGTCGATCGGCTCTCAGTCCGAGATACTCGTGCGGGAAGCCAGGTGCAACGGCTGCCGCCGCTGCATTGAAGTGTGTGCCCCCGCTGCGCTGTCACTGGCTTCCACGGGTTTGTGGCTCGACAGGAAAAAGTGCGACCTATGCTTAAAATGCATAGATGCGTGCTGGGAAGATGCCATAGAAGTAGCTGGCCGTTACATGAGCCTCGACGAGGTGGTAGATGAGTGCCGCAGGGATGAGATCTTCTACCATAATTCGCACGGCGGCATAACGCTATCAGGGGGCGAACCGCTCATGCAGGCGGATTTTGCGCTGGCTTTATTGGAAAGGTGTAAATTGCACGGCCTCAATACCGCGCTCGATACCTGCGGCCACGTGCAGTGGCCGGTGCTGGAAAAGGCACTGGAGCACACCGACCTGCTGCTTTTCGATATCAAGCATCTTGATGCTGATGAACACAGGGACGGCACCGGCGCGGACAATGGGCTCATCCTGACCAACCTTGAGAAGGCCATGAATTCCGGAAAGGCCAGGATCTGGATCAGGGTTCCTGTGATACCCGGCTACAATGACTCAGACCAGTATATAGAAGGGCTGGCCCGCAGGCTGCAGGGCATGAAGGCCGAGAAGGTGTCGGTACTCGGGTATCACGAGTGGGGCCGGACCAAGTACCAGTCGCTCGGGAAGGCTTACCAGCTCAGTGGCCGTAAGCCGCTGACTGAGGAGCGTATGTGCGAGATCACAGGGATATTCAAGTCTAAAGGATTGGACGCAACCGCCGGGTATTAGATAGCTGCGAAATAAGGCTGTAAATAAAGGGGCTCCGCCGAAACGAAGCCCCTGATCTTTCAGATCTATGCTCCTCCCTACTCTCCCAATCAGGTAAGCCTGTTATCTCTGCTTTGACCCATTCACCGCAGCTTTTTACTGCGTAACGGAGAGCTCGGGAGTTTTACATGCTCTCATTGCCTGCACCAGGGGAGTTTACCTGTACTCCCCGCGCAGATGAGAGCGCGTTAAAGGAAAATGCCATACTACGAGCATGGCCTGTTTTTTGACCATTAACCACCTCCCGGAGGGCTTGTCTGGTTTATTACCCTCAATTTCATGCTACTCCTAAAAAGCGGGGAGGTCAAACTCGCTCTTGGGCTTCTGGATTTTGTATCAAAGGAGCAATCAAAGGCCCGGTTGATGTTAAGTCAATAGAGTACCTGGGTTTGAATACGTTATTGGTAACTTGAATACTCTGAATACGGTCAACCCTGTAAGCCCGTAGTTCGCCGGTGACAGTTTTCACAGCATAGAGCAGGAGATACCCATCTTTTGTTCGCCTTAAGCAGTATGGCTCTATCGATCTTTTGGTCCCTCCGTAACCTAATTCAACACAAAGGAGATTGGCCGCCGCGAAACGAACAGGCTCGAGGGGCACCTTCTGTCCCCATATCCAAATGGTTGGAGGCGGAGACCATTCTTTCTCTTCACCCACAGCGAAAGAAATTGATGGCAGTATTGCAGGAGTAAGCTTGCCGTCAAGCCAACCAAACAAACGCGGGAGTTCCTGCCAGAAGTCATGAAACGGAGGCAATACCGGCAACTGGTGTGCAAGCATGTTAGCCCATTCTGTCTCGAGTTCAATCCGGTATCGTGAGGTCTCAAGTGAACTGAAAGTAAAAACCTCTACTCCTTTCGACTCACATTTCTGAATGTATACGGAATGAATCAATTCGGCCTGGGGATGAATTTCCCTCCGGCGGTAAAGGTTAACAATGTCATAAAGATCACGGGGACGGGAACGTTCGCCCATGGCTCTAAGCTTCTCAGCGAATAATTCCTCGAAACTATAACAACGAACAGTCACTGTAGCCGGAAGGGTATCTGGGTAAGGATGGGATATCTGTCTGAGTACAGTTGGACGGATAACCTGCTCTGCCACGGTTAGATCTATTTTGATGCTGGCAACACCGGGTGCATTCCTGGGTCCACGATAATAAACCCTGCCTTCAGCGGACCTGCCATCGGGTCGCATTCGTATGACCGGCTGCTTCTCTCTGAAATCGATGCCTGAGAGTTCGTAAATCTGTCCGAATATCTCCTGCAAGAGAGGCTCCACCTCGTCAGGTTTAATAGGTCCGTTTGGTAAAACAGTGAAATCGAGATCTTCTGAGAAACGATAGGTTTCCATGTAGCATTTCTTGATACAGGTGCCGCCCTTGAAAACCCATGAGGCGGAAAGCCTCAAATTTGAGCCTATGCCCGACAGGAGCCATCCGATGATATAATCCTTTTCGATGATATCTTCGCGCATTCCCCATTCGTGCACCCGTTCATTCAGTTCTGTTCGGCTTATCATGATGCAGCCTCACTTGTATCCAGAGTCACGTTGACGCATAGATTCCACCTTCGCATAAAATGGCCTTTTCGTGGTGCGCTCGGATCCAGTGACGAGACGCCTGAACTCATTCCTTTACGGCACGCTTCAATGAGTTTTTTATCAGCTATTTTTGTTGACTCAAGTAAATAGCCGAGACGTTTGAAAACCGTCCGGTTGCCTAATTTGTGTGCATACTCTAAAAGTAATGAGTCGTCGCGCCTTTCATGAGATAGATAAGCCCTGAGGATATCGGCGATGTGGCGGATGCCTGCTCCTATCTTCGGGTCGTCCAATATGTCGACTATAGTTCTTGTAGGATCTGACACAGGCACACGGGTCCGTCCGCGCCACACAATCTCTGTTCCGAAGATTTTGTCGCTGTCCATAACTTTTACGTAGAAAGGTGCGCCCTGGATTTCTATATGGCGTTGTCGCAGGGGTTTAGAGGATATCACTACGGTCTCTTTGAAAATTTGGTCGGTAAGACTCCAATGCTCGCAGGCCGACCACCCGCCAATGTAGAAAGGTGAAAACACCTTGGCTGCCACAATCCAGGGATCTTCTCTCCAGGCCAATGGTTCGACAACGTCGAGTGGCACAGTAGTATACAAACCCCTTCGGATGCGTGTAAGCCAACCAGCAGCCGCAAGGTAGGCCAGAAACCTACGCGTTCGCCGGATGTCAAATCCCAATATATTCGCGGCTTCATGCGGCGTAAAAGGGCCGGTGATGCCCCGGTGGAGGGTAGTTAGTAAGGCTCGATTCTTTTCCGATATACCACGAATAAAAGTGTTTGTTATATCCAAAATGCAATACCTTCCATAGGACGGAAACTAATACAATAAAAATATAACAAAGGATTTCATTGCTGTCAAGTGTAAATAGCGGGAAAGGTCAATGACCTCTTCCATTGTGCTATGGCGAATTCATCGCTCTTAGTGCCCCACTCGTCCTATCGTTAACGCGGGTTGCGGTCTGCCTGTCAGTAATCCATAATTGGACAGGGAAACTAAGAAAATGAAAAAGATATTGCTGGGCATGTCCACGGCTGATTTGAAGCTACTGGCCGCGGAACTGGGCGAAAAGGAGTTTCGCGGAAAGCAGGTGGCCGACTGGCTCTACCGGCATGGATGCCGTGAGATAAGCGGGATGGCCAACCTGCCGGTCGCCTTTAAGTCGAAGCTGGAAGCGGTGTATGAAATAGGGCGGTCTCAGTTGCAAAAAAACAATATGGGCAAAGATGGCACCTTCAAGCTGCTGCTGCGGCCTTACTATGGCGAACTGGTGGAGACGGTGGGCATGCCCTACGATGAACGCTTCTCCTGCTGCGTGTCCACGCAGATCGGCTGCCCGGTCGGTTGCGCCTTCTGCGCCACGGGCAGCGGCGGGTTCAAGCGTAACCTCGCCGCCGGGGAGATGATCGACCAGGTGCTGACCGTGGCAGAGGTCGCCATCAAGGAGAAATTGCTGGCCCCTGATGGCAGGGTCAGCCATGTCGTCTTTATGGGTATGGGCGAGCCCTTGCTCAACTACGAGGCGACCCTGGCAGCGGTGCGCCTGATTAACCATGAACTCAAGATCGGTATGCGTAATATAACCATAAGCACCATAGGCTATGTCCCGGGGATCTACAGGCTGGCCGCTGACCGCCTTCAACTTACGCTGGCGGTCTCGCTGCACGCCGCCGATGACGCGCTGCGCCGCAAGCTGGTGCCAGGCATGTCGCGCTACTTGCTGAAGGATATTCTGTCCGCCTGCCAGCATTACTATAGCCACACCGGCCGGCGCGTAACATTCGAATACTGCCTGCTGAAAGGGGTCAACGACAGCCAGGCTGAAGCAGCCTCCCTGGCGTCACTGCTTAAAGGGCTGAACTGTCATGTCAACCTCATACCCTTTAACGAGGTCCTGCACAGTAATTTCAGGTGTCCGGAACCGGCCGGCGTTATGGCTTTTCGGCGGGTGATGGAGGAGGCCGGCATAACGGTGACCCAGCGAGAGCAGAGGGGCGCCGGCATACAGGCAGGCTGCGGGCAGTTGCGCCGGCAGCCGGGCTCCGGTTAAGAGGGTATACGACTGAGAGGAAGTGTCGGCGGGGTCTCCCTATCTAACTTGACTTTACGAGTCACTATGATACAATTGACCGGTCAATTAACGATTGAAATATGCACAGGCGGCATGGCGCCCGGTGATTGGACGAACGGAGCCTAAATGGATAACTATCCCTGGTTGAAGAATTATGATGAAGGTGTGCCCCGCACACTCGAGCCGTATCCCCAAACGACCATGATCGAGGTCGTCGATCGGTCTGCCAAAGCTAAACCCTACCGCGCCATGTTCTATTTCAAGGGCGCCAGGCTATTATATGATGACTTCGTGCATCAGAGCGATGCGCTGGCTGCCGGCCTGGTTGCACTGGGCGTAAAAAGGGGAGACCGCGTGGCGCTACTCCTGCCTAATACACCGCAGATGGTGCTCTCATTCCACGCCATCTGGAAGGCAGGCGCGGTAGCGGTACCCATCAACCCTCTTTACACGGAACGGGAACTGGAACACGCGTTGACCGAGGTGGATGCCGCTGCCGTGATAGTGCTTAACCCGTTTTACCAGGCCGTTAAAAACATCCAGGCCAGGATGACTATGGGGTTT
>JAPLHM010000145.1 GCA_026389635.1 Chloroflexota bacterium
GCAGCCATTCCCCCAGTCCCCGGTGCCTGTGCGACTTCCTCACGGCGATGGTAACGATGTGTGCTTCGTCCACCATCATCCATATCCCCGCCATGCCCACCAGTTGTTCCCCGGTGGTAAGTAATCCGGCCGGGCCGAAAAAGCGGTCATGAGAAAAAAGCTGCTTTAAAAATAATAGCCCCTCTTTAAGACCGATAACACGGTGGCCGTTGCCCCCTGCCAGCGCAGCGCCACCCCGGCCAATCACCATGTAGTGCGCCAGTTTATTGCGCAACTCGTGATGGAACGAGTTCGGGGTTGGGTGCGGCCACTGGTCGGGGAAGGCATCCATGTCTACCTCCAGCACCTGCGGGATGTCCCCCTCGGACATCCTCCTGATATGATACGCGTTGCTATTCTCCGGCTGAATCATAGATGCAAAATTTTAACATATTTATAACGGTTGTGCGTGTAAATTGTATATACTATAGAGGGATTTCCGTGAAAGATAGAAATATCGTGGCTGAGATATCGGTCGTGCCGCTGGGCACGGGAAGCGCCGGCGTGAGCGAGTACGTTGCAGGTTGCATGGATGTGCTGGCTAAGAGTAGTGGCATCAAGTACCGCCTCACGCCCATGGGGACCATACTGGAAGGACCGCTGGACCTGGTGCTCAAGGCCACGCGGGCCATGCACGAAGTACCTTTCGCCAGGGGTGCGGTACGCGTCATAACCACGCTCAAGATAGATGACCGCTGCGACAAGTCCCTGACCATGCAAGGCAAGTTGGATGCGGTCAAAAAGCTGAGGCCGGACGTCAATATATGAGCAGTCAACCCGACCTGAGCGTTAATGTGGCCGGCGCCCTGCGCCTGGCAAATCCCGTTATGGCCGCCTCCGGCACCTGGGGCTATGGCGATGAATACGGAGATATTGTCGACGTGCAGAAGCTGGGGGCCGTCATCTGCAAGGGTACGACGCTTGAACCTCGGAACGGCAACCCTCAACCGCGTATCGTGGAGGTGACGGGCGGTGTACTTAATTCGGTGGGCCTGCAGAATATTGGCGTAGATGCCCTCATAGGCGAGAAAGCCCCGTTGTGGGCCACCTGGAAGGTGCCCGTGCTGGTCAACATCGCCGGCAATACAATTGAAGAATATGCGCAGGTGGCAGGGAGACTCGAGGGTGTAGCAGGGGTCAGCGGCATCGAGGTTAATATAAGCTGCCCCAACGTCAGCAAGGGGGGGATGCATTTCGGGACCGACCCGTCGGCGGCGTCCGAGGTCACGGCCGCCGTAAAGGGCGCTACCTCCCTGCCGGTGATGGTCAAGCTCAGTCCCAATGTAACCGACATCACAGCCATTGCGCAAGCCGTGGAAAAGGCGGGGGCGGATGCCGTATCACTTATCAATACGGTCGGCGGCATGGCCATCGACATCAAGCAGCGCAAACCCGTTCTGGGGAATATAACCGGCGGGCTGTCCGGGCCTGCCATCAAGCCCATTGCCCTGCTCATGGTCTACAGGGTAGCCGGCTGCGTCAATATACCCGTGATCGGCTGCGGCGGCATCACCAGCGCCGCGGATGCGCTGGAGTTTATCATGGCCGGGGCGACCGCGATCCAGGTGGGAACGGCCAGCCTGACCGACCCGCGCGCAACGCTGGCTGTCATCGACGGCCTAACGGAATACCTCTCAACCCGGGGTATCCGCAGCATCGGTGAACTGCGCGGCGCCGCCAGGCGTTAGCTGTTCCATTTATCTCGACTCCTTACTGTGTGGTAAGGGCGCGCGCAATGGTCATGCGCTGCATCTCTGATGTCCCCTCGTAAATCTCGGTTATCTTGGCGTCGCGCAGGTAGCGCTCCATGGGATAATCTCTACAATAACCGTAGCCACCGTGTATCTGGAGGGCCTTGTTGGTAACGAAGCTGGATACCTCGGCGGCGTAAAGCTTGGCCATAGCCGCCTCTTTCATATAGGGCAGGCCCTTGTCCTTCAGCCAGGCCGCGCGGTAAACCAGCAGCCGTGCTGCGTCGATCTGCGTGGCCATGTCGGCCAACATCCACTGTATAGCCTGGTGCTGCGCCAGCGGCTTGCCGAACTGGACACGGGTTTGCGAGTAGGCCAGCGCGTCATCGAAGGCGGCCTGCGAGATGCCCAGCGCCTGCGCCGCCACCGTAACGCGGCTGGAGTCGATCGATTCCATGGCGTACCTCAGACCCCTGCCCGGCTCGCCCAGTTGGTTGGATATGGGAATCTTGCAGTTTTCAAAGACCAGTTCAGCCGTCGATGAGCCGTGAATGCCCATTTTGTGCTCCAGCTTGCCTACCGAGTAGCCCGGCGTGTCGCTCTCGACGATGAATGCCGATATACCCCTGGTGCCCTTGGACTTATCCTCGGTGGCGAAGACCACGGCGATGGAGGCCTCGGCGCCGTTGGTGATGAATATCTTGTTGCCGTTGATCACGATTTTATCGCCCTCGCGGGTCGCCGTTGTCAGCGTTGCACCGGCATCGCTGCCCGCCCCCGGCTCGGTCAGCACGAAACAGCAAATCTTCTCGCCCCTTGCAATGGGCGCGACGTATTTCTGTTTTTGTTCCTCGCTGCCGAACTTGTAGATGGGATAGCAGGCCAGTGAAAGGTTGGCCAAAAATATGGCGGCCAGCCCTCCCGAGGCCCGGGCAAGCTCTTCGCAGCATATGGTCATGGACAGGTAATCGCCGCCGCTGCCACCGTATTTCTCGTCGATAGTAATGCCGAAAAGGCCCAGTTCCGCTGCCTTCTTAAAGATCTCGGCCGGGAACTTTCCCTCTTCGTCGATCCTGGCCGCCTCCGGCTTCACGACATTGGTGGCGAAATCGCGCACCATAGCCTGGAACATCTTCTGCTCTTCGGTTAAAAAGAAATCCATGTATGCCTCCTTACGGTTTTTATTATTAGCTTACGATCTGCTGGCCCAGCGAGAATGCCTGTGCCAATGCAGCAGGCTGCCCGGCCAGCGCACTGTAGCTGTCTATGCCCGGCATCAGCAGGTCCGCCGTGTACTCGATATCCAGAGTTTTGTACCAACTCTTAATGGTGACTACCGAACCGGTGAACAGGTTGCCGTAGCCGGTGGCCCCTGTGGATATAAATGCGCCTTTGCGCGGGATGTCTTTGCCCGGGCCTACGGGCAGCTTCAGGACGTGTTTGATCACCCACAGGGCCTGGCAACGGTCTATCATGGCCTTGACCTGCGCCGTAAGGCCCATGAAATAGATGGGCGAGGCCAGGAGAAAGCGGTCGTATTCCCTGATATCCAAATGTATTTGCTGCATGTCGTCCTCGATCACACAGCGTCCGCCCGTTTGTACGCAGCCGTCGCAGTGGGAGCAGGGCGCGATCTCGAGGTCGGCCAGGACTATGTGCTTGACCTGCGCGCCTTTGCCTGCGGCGCCGACGATGGCCTCATTCAGCAGGCGGTCCGTGTTGCCGCCGCGGCGGGGACTGCCGGATATGCACAGCAATTTCAACTCTCAACAGCCCTCAACTGGTCTCAAGGTCGACCGGATCTCTCATCAAAACAAGTAATGATATAATGTTATGCCGATATTTTGCAATCGGGCCATGTATTGGCTAAAATGTAGCCGGTTTTACTCACGTCAATGTGCGCTGACTGTTTCACACAAACGAGGAGATGAAAGATGACAAAAGCTGAGATTTTGGCCAAGGCCGGGAAAGAGAAGAGGTCACTCCTGACTGAAATAGAGTCCAAGGAATTGTTGAAGGCAGCGCGCATCCCCGTGGTTGAAACCAGGCTGGCAACATCTAAGAAGGAAGCCATGGAGATAGCCGTCAAGCTGGGTTTTCCCGTGGTCATGAAGATAGTCTCCCCCGACGTCGTTCATAAAAGTGACGCGGGTGGTGTAAAGCTGTCTATACAGAACGCCTCGCAGGCTGGAAGGGCATATAGCGAGATACTGGCAAACATAAAAAAGCATTATCCCAAAGCTAAAATAACCGGTGTCACGGTGCAGAAGATGGCCAAACAGGGCATTGAGGTCATCATAGGCATGACCAAGGATGCGCAGTTCGGCCCTGTCATCATGTTCGGCCTGGGCGGTATCCTGGTTGAAGTGCTCAAGGATGTCTCCTTCCGTATAGTCCCCATGACAAAGAGGGATGCCTCAGAGATGATCGGCGAGATCAAGGGCTATCCCATACTTAAAGGTTATCGCGGCCAGGACCCGGCCGACATACCCTTCCTCGAAGATTTAATAGTCAAAGTTTCTCAATTCGTGGATAAGAACCCCGAGATTAAAGAGCTCGACCTTAACCCGGTTTTTGCCTACAAGGACGGGGCCCTGGCCGTCGACGCCAGGATCATCCTCGAGTCGGCCGCTTAGCGCCGGACCTTTGCCGCCGTCCCTGCCTGAAGACCGGACCTGTATAAATGGCCCCGTTGGGCGCAGGAGAAATTGATTGGAGGTACTCATATGAATATATTTCTGGGCAACCTGGCCCGTGACGTGACCGAGGAAGATATCAGGGCGGAATTCGCTGTTTTCGGCGAGGTGACCTCCATATCCATAGTGAAGGATAAATACAGTGGCCAGCCGCGGGGCTTCGCATTCGTGGAGATGGCCAGCGAAGATGAGGGAGCGGCCGCCATTGCCGGCCTCAAGGGGAAGATGCTCAAAGAGAG
>JAPLHM010000207.1 GCA_026389635.1 Chloroflexota bacterium
TTAACATAGCCGGTCAGAGAAGGGAAATTCTGTGCCGACACCGGTATATTGCCTGCAGGCAGCACCGCAATAGCCAGGCAAGCAGTAAGTACAAGGAGAACCAGCAGTCGTCGCACTAAAACTCCACTTTGGGCGGCGTATCGGAACCGGTAACCGACTGAAAGTATTGCTTTTCACTGAACCCGAACATACCGGCCAGCATATTGGTCGGGAAGGTCTTGACCTGTGTGTTATAGTCCCGCGTGAGGTCGTTAAAACGCTTGCGCTCCACGCTGATGCGGTTTTCCGTCCCTGCCAGTTCGTCCATTAACTGCGTTACGTTCTGGCTGGACTTGAGGTCAGGGTAATTCTCGATAATCACAAGCAGGTTGCCCAGTGCCGTTTCAACTTCGCCGGCTGCCACGGCTTTTTCATTGACCGTCCGGGCGGCCCCGTACCTGGTGCGCGCCTCCGCGATGGCCAGGAATATCTTCTGCTCCTGGGTCATCATGCCCTTGACGGAGTTGACCAGGAAACTGCGATAATGATAGCACCGAGTACTATGACACCTACGGCAGCCAGTACACATCCCCAGGTAGATTTCATTTGAGTAACCTCCTTAATCAGTTTGAACAGGCCGAACTTTTGCTACGGCAATTCTACAACAGGGCCCCTGCATCAACAAATTATACCTGCGCCGCTTGTTTTAGCCTGTTAGCGCAGCGTATAATCAGGCGCAATCAAGTACAGGGGGTGTGATATCATGGCCATTAATAAAGAACTGGCGGCGCCGTGCGGCCTATATTGCGGGGTCTGCGGCATCTACGTGGCGACCAGGGACAACAACGAAAAATTCAAGGAGAAGCTGGCCCCGGTTTACGGCGCCAAACCAGAGGACCTGGTATGCGACGGCTGCCTCTCACAGCGCGTCTTTGCATACTGCAAGGTCTGCCCGATCAAATCGTGCTGCCATGACAAAAAGATAGAGGGCTGCCACCAGTGTGACGATTTCCCTTGTAAGTTCATCGATAATTTCCCGGTTCCCGTCGGTAAGAAGGTAATATTACGGGCCATACCCAGGTGGCGGGAACTCGGCGCCGAACAATTTATTCAAGAGGAAGAGAAGCGCTACACCTGCCCCCATTGCGGCGCCGCAGCTTTCCGGGGAGCCAGGCGTTGCCGTAGCTGCAGGGAACCGTTCGACCTCGACTCGTAATATCCGCCATGTTACGGACAGCTATAGCCCTGATTGTGATTGTCCTGGCGGTGGCCTGTTCTGCAGCACAGCCAAAAACAGTAGCACAACCCCAGCCGGCGCCGTTTAAGATCGGCGCTTTGCTGGGACTGAGCGGCGACATAGCATCGTCCTACGGGCAGGCTCAAAGAAAAGGTGTCGAGCTGGCCGTAGGCGAAATCAACGACAGTAATTATCTCGGCTCAGGCAGGCGGCTCACGGCCGTCATTACAGATGCCGGTCCCGGTGCAGATACGGCGGTCTCCGCCATAACCAGGCTAATTGAAGTTGATAACGTGTCGGCCATCATAGGCCCCACGTTGTCTTCACAGGCTTTCAGGGCTGACCCGGTAGCACAGGATCACAGGGTTCCCGTGATAGCCGTAAGCAACACAGTTCCAAGTATAACGCAAATGGGCAATTACATATTCCGCTGCAGCCTGCCCGAGTCAACCGTTATCGGGGGCACCATAAAAGCCGCAGCCAGTCAACTGCGCGTGGTTAAAATAGCCTACCTGTGGGGCAAGGACGACGACTATACTATAGCCGGGTACCGCGCCTTTAAGGATGCCGTAACGAGGAATGGGCTGAAGGTAATAGCAGATGAAACATTCAGCCGGGGTGATACAGATTTCAAACCACAGCTTGAAAGGATCATAGCACCGGGACCTGACGCAATACTGGTTTCCGCACTGGCTAAGGAAGCTGCCTCCATAATAGTACAGGCACGGTCCCTCGGCTATACCGGTATTATCATTGGCGGCAACGGGTTCAATTCAAGTGATGTTATCAGGCAGGCTGGCAGCGATGCAGAGGGTGTCATGGCGGGTACTGCGTGGAATATTGCCAGCATCAACCCCAGGAACCTGGAATTTATCTCGGCTTATCAAAAGACCTTTGGAATCAAGCCGGACCAGTTTGCCGCCCAGGCCTATACGGGTACCTGGCTGCTGGCCAACGCCATACGGACCGCCGGCAGCGCCCACCCCACGGCCATACGGGACGCAATGGCCGGCATCTCCAATTTCACTACCCCTATGGGTTCTTTCAGCTTCACAGCCGACAGGGAACCGGTTCACCCCGCCGTGGTGCAAATCGTAAAGAACGGAAGATTCACCATCTTCAAACCGTAAATACCTGGCATCCGGAAAATATCGGCGCCCTGCGGCCCTTTATACTCGCAGTTCCACCCGGAATACCATTGGTAACAACAAATTTAATGCCTGTGCTATAATCGCTGTGTCAAAAATGTTTAAGTTCAACCTGATGCCCCGCGGCGATAAGTTCTTCGATCTCTTTGAAGTCAGCTCAAAGAATATGGTCAAGGCGGCCCAGAATCTCAAAGACCTGATATATTGTTGGGATTGTGTTGACCAAAAGCTGGAGGAGATAGATAAAATCGAGCACCAGGGCGATACCATAACCCACGAGATAATGTTCCAGCTTAACCGCTCCTTTATAACGCCTTTTGACAGGGAGGATATCGGTTTACTGGCGAATTCGCTGGACGATGTTACCGACCTTATCCAGGCGACAGCCGACACCATGGTGCTCTACAAGGTTAAGGAACCGGGGAAGAGGGCGCGTGAACTCGCAGATATCATAGTGCAGATAACCACAGAGGTGGAAAATGTCATGCCCGGCCTGAGGCACCACAACGCCAACCTCGAGAAAATCCTGAACAGTTGCGTAGAGATAAACAGGCTGGAGAACGTGGCAGATAAAATATACCGTACGGCGCTGAAGGAATTGTTTGAGGATTCAACCGATATCGCGGATATAATTAAGTGGCGGGAAATATACGAACACATGGAAAGTGCCACTGATATGTGCGAAGACGTCGCCAATGTCATTGAAAGCGTAGCATTAAAACACGCCTGAAGGATTACCCGGGGCCTCCTCCAGGTAAAACAGATCACTAACAGCGTAAAGGTAAGGATGAGGGAGAGATGACAATTAAAGAGCTCGTTTTTAAGAACCGCAGTTACCGCCGCTATCACCAGGACGTGCCGGTTTCCCTCGAAACCTTGAGAGACCTGGTCGACCTGGGAAGGTTATCAGCCTCCGCTTTGAACCTGCAGCCATTAAAATATGTTTTATCCAATGACCCGGCCAGGAACGCTGCAAGCTTCTCTCATATCGGGTGGGCTGGCTACCTTAAGGACTGGCCCGGTCCCGTCGAGGGAGAGAGGCCTTCAGCTTATATCGTCATGCTGGGTGATACCGAGATCAGCAGGCATGTGGATTGGGACCACGGCATCGCCGCCCAGAGCATTCTGCTGGGCGCCACGGAGAAAGGCCTGGGCGGATGCATGATAGCCACTATCCGCAAGCATGACCTCGCACACATACTGGGTATTAGTTCACGTTACGAGATACTGCTCGTCATCGCCATAGGCAAACCCAAAGAACAGGTGGTGATCGAACCGCTGGGGCAGGATGGTAGTGTAAAATACTGGCGCGACAGCCAGGCTATGCATCACGTACCCAAACGCGCGCTGAATGATATCATCATCGGTTAGTGCCACCTTTAGCAAAGCGGCTCAGGCGGTAGTTTTCTTTACCAGCTCCAACCTGTTGCCTTCCCGGTCGCTGTAGCTATAGTCGACCCGGTCCATCATCTTCTTCATCATGTATATTCCCAGGCCGCCAACTTTACGGTCCTCAAGCTGGCTGACCACTTCCGGCAGGGGGACAGAGTTGGGGTCAAACCTGTTGCCACGGTCCCTGATGGCAACAATAATATCGGCGCCCCGCAACGCGCAGGAAATCTGGAAAAAGCCGCCTTTCCCCCCGTAAGCGTACTTGACCACGTTGGTGCTCGCTTCATCCACGGCTGTCTCGTAAGCAAAAACATACCTGTCCAAGCCATTCCGCTGCAGCCATTCAACCACGAATTCGACAATCCCGGGTATGTCCCCCAGGAGTGCACTTTCTATGGTCAGCGTATTGTCATCCATGCATGCTACCTGCTGTCAGTCGATCACAATGCGTCTCTGTAGCGCCAGCCTGAATCATCATGCCACGGCCGCTGTGGCAGGGGAGACGACGATCTCGCTGCCGGTAATCTTGCTTTCCAGACCCGACTTAATAGCCTCTATTACCTTCTGCACGTCGGCCATTTTTTTATCGCCATCGAATTCAAGAAAAATCTCCACATAAACATTGGCTCCCGACCGCCTTGAGCGTATGCCGTGAATAGCCTCGTAGTCGTCAAAATACTGTGCGAGCTCCCTGAGGATCACAATCTGGAGGGACTCTTCCAGGGCGCGATCCAGCAGGTCGTAAACTGACATAGTGCTGATGTTGTATATGGACTGGACGATGAAGAGCCCTATGATAACGGATCCCACCGGGTCTATGTAGCTTGCCCACGGCTGATCGTTGAATAAGGCGCTCAGCGACAGTGAAATTATTACCAGCACTGAAGCGATGGTTTTAAAGCGGTACATGCGCCACAGCGACTCCAGTACCGGTGAATACTCTTCTTTTGTAAGGTGGTAATCGTGCCACCACAGCCAGACGCTGGTTAAAAGTGCCACAGCCGAGAAAACGATGGCCAGGTCGAGCCCGCCTTTATGCAGTTCAACCGGATGCTGAAACCTCTCCACCGCATGCCCGATGATGATTATCAGAGAAATGACAAGTACAGCCGCCACGATAAGGCCCGAGACGCTTTCAAGCTTGCCGTAGCCGTAGTTATACCCCTCCGTTTTGCCGCGGTTGATCTTCCTGATGCTGAGGTAGGATAAAAATACCGCGGTGACCAGCCCGATATTCTTAAGAATCTCCGATTCAAGGGTCAGCGAATTAGCTATGACCGCGGCTATCACACCGGTGACAAGCCCGAATATCCCCAGTATCAGGCCAAGTAAAATTGACCTCTCTTTTGCCCGAGAGTGATTGACAGGCCTGGCTTCGGTATTATGAGACATTTAGCTTAATAGACTTATCGATGGCATCCCGGTAATGACCGGGCCTATTTTGTCACGATTCAGGTATTATATCAATAACAGCGGTATGCGCCCATATATATTCTCAAAACTCTAATATAGCGATATAATGAAATTGTCAGACTTCATAAAACGTTGTTGACAGTATGAGGAACGATTGCGTTTAGTATGATTACAACCAGGACTAAGGCTGATTCGATCCCGGTATCCTTGATCACATTACTGGCCATGGCTGTTCTTACCAGCTCCTGTTCAGTGGGATTGTTATCTTCCCCCTCGGATAACGGTTCGACCTCCGCTAAACCTTCTTCACAGGTCGGCCAGTTGCCCGCGTCAACACTCGAAATTAAATCTTTCCAGGCTCAACCCAAGCGCATAAAGCTCGGGGAAACTACCACGCTATCGTGGGCTATTGCCGGCGCCACCTCTTATACAATAGATCCTACAATAGGAACTATTTCAGGAAACACAGGCAGCACGGTCATATCGCCTAAAGGAACGACATCCCAATAAGGACGTTAAATGGGAAATCAACGATACCTTTCAATACCCCGATGCTGAACTGGGTAGCCTGTGCCACCAGATAGGGTATATAACCAACAACCACGCGGCATGGGCCATGACCGATGTCTCGGTAAACGGCGTAAATGTCGCAGCCACCATAGTACCGGGTGACAAACTCAGCTACTCCCAAAGTATGGAGTGCAAGCAAAGAGCACTCAAATGGAAGTGGAAGAGCATCAAATGAAACGATTACAGTCATGCAGGGAGACGCCGAATTGTCGTGGCCGTCACTTAACCGCTGCAATCGATGTATTTGAGGAAACTGTATTTTGGAAACGCTATTATGAGGTCAAACTATGAAAAGCCTCTGGGTTAGGATTTTTTCTGTTGCTATTTTTACTTTCCTGGCAGGTTCATCCTTATCCTGCTTTCTTTTCGACCGTGCCATCGACCATTATAAAAAGGGCAATGAGTTGTACAGCCAGAAACAATGGGACAGGGCAATTGATGAGTACACAATTGCCATAAGCATGGATTCCAACCAGCCATTTTTCTACATCAACCGCGCCCTTACATATAACCAGATCGGGGAATATGACCTTGCCATTGCCGACTGCACAAAGGCAATCGACAAGAAACAGAATATACCCCTGGCTTATACCACGCGGTCGTCAGCCTACAATGAAAAGGGTATGTACAATCTGGCCTTTCTCGATGCAGGCAGGGCCATTGAGCTCAATCCCAAGCTGGCCCTGGCCTATATCAACCGCGCCTGGGCCTTCTACGGCCTGGGCAGTTACCGTGAATCCATAGCCGACTGCAGCGAGGCTATCAAGCTTGAACCTGACCGCACCATGGCCTACATCTTCAGGGCCATGGACAATAACGAGATGGGCAAATATGAGCTTGCCATGGAGGACTGCAACAAAGCTATAGAATTGGACCCTACCCTTCCCCTAGCTTACGTCAACCGGGCCTGGGTATATAACCAGACGGGTGGGTACGAAAAAGCTATAGAGGATTGCACCACCGCTATCGGCCTGGACCCCAGGATCGCCACTGCATATGTCAACCGCGCCTGGGCCCAGACGGCCAGGGGTAATTATGATACTGCCATTGCAGATTGTGACAGGGCAATCCAGCTTAATCCTAACCTGCCCTATGCCTATACCCAGAGGGCATGGGCTTACTTCGAAAAGGAGCCCTATGATAAAAGCAAAGACTGGTGGACAATGGGGATGGATGACTGCAACAAATCCATTGAATTGAACCCGAAGTCGGCATTAGCCTACAATATGCGGGCGCGTGGTTACATCCTCAGGCAGGAGTATCGTCTGGCAGTTGCTGACGCTACACGCGCCATAGATTTAAGCCCTGAATTTGCCCTACCCTATACGACGCGGGCCAAGGCATACAGTGAGATAAAACAGTACGACCTTGCCATTGCAGATTGCACAAGGGCTATCGCGCTGAATCCCAGGTTAGCCACTGCCTTCGATCACCGCGCCTGGGCGTATAACGGCAAGGGTATGTACGAACGTGCGCTGGAAGACGCAAATGAGGCCATCCGGCTTCAATATGACATGGCCTGGGCTTACTACACGAGGGCGCTAATCCATAAAAACATGGGCGATAAAGACAAAGCCTGGCAGGATATTGAAAAGTGCCTCGAGTATACCACCGACCCCAAGCTTGTTGAAGCGGCCAGGGCACTCATGGGGATACTCTGAATTTAACCGTTTGAATGCAGTAGCCGTACTAATTCTTAATCTTATTCTTGATTACGGTCCACAGGTCTGGGCCCGATTTCGGTAAATACCAGTCGCTTTTCATGTCCCACTGGTCAACCGGCCCCCAGCAAAAGAAGGAGACGCCGTCAAGTTCCTGTATCTTCACAGCTTCATCGATATCCCTTTCAAGACTGGCCGCAGTAGTCCGCTGAAATTGCTTCGGGTATTCAAAGGCAGATATGGACATCCATACTTTTACCTCGGGCTGACGTTTTTTAATGGCATTTACAAAAAATGCTCCTGCATCCGCGATCACGGTCGGCCACTGTAATTTATTGTTGGCCAGGTAGTTGGAATACAGGTTAAGTGAAATGATATCCGCGATTTTATTATCCAGCATGGCCTTTACGTGGTCAGGAAATTCGCCTTTATCCCCGCCGTACATGCGGGCATGGATGGGCCTTGTCGGATCGGCTTCAAGCACATCTGCCCTGGCCTGCTTGAGCTGCTCGATGGTAATCCTGCTATTGGGCCAGTCCGGGCAGCCCGCGCCCGCTCCGCTGGGCAGATTTTCCCCGAATTCGTTGCTGATGTCCCACGCATATATGGCAGGATGGTCCTTGAGGGCGTTGATCCAGCCTTGAACACGCTCCTTTTGCCATACCGGCCGCTTGCCCTCTGGCAACCGCTGCCAGTCGGAATCGGTAAACCCCCAGGCCCTGGAGCTGAAACCCCCGTCCATAATAACCTTTAAACCGGCAGACTGCGCCTGGTCAAGAAAGGCCCGCGCCATGCCGACACGCTGCTCCATCCCCCATTCGGTGGATATCACTTCAATCCCGGCATCCTTCATATCGATGAAATCCTGCTGAGGAAGATCGATACCCACCCCTTTCATAGAGATAAGCTTTCCAGCGGATGCTGAATTTGCAGGTGCAGGCCGGGTAGTATTATCCACGGGCGAAGTACAACCGGCGGAAAATATAAATACGGCCACAAGCGACACAATAAGATTGTTTTTAATCCTCGCAACCCCCTTCGTCGATGCCTCTATAATAGAACAAGTATTAGTTTTTAGGAAACCGGCCTCAGCTTTGACCTCAACAGGGCATACGTTTTATTATAAGCACATGCAGTTAAACATGTGGAAATGCATTCAGGTTCTAACATGCCTGGCTTTGCTGTCCGGTTCCGGATGCACAGCGACGCCTGTTATCCCGGCAGTAACTCCGGCTGCGCAACCTGATCATGTAAGAAAACTGGGAACGCGGCCTTATGCGGGGGGCGGGGCCATTATATTCGTGGTTGACCAGATATCTGATTCTAACCTGCGGCTAACAGCAGACCAGATTATCAGGAAGTTCGCTGAAAATGACGCTCCCCTTGATGTTGCACTGGCGCCGGCCGCGGGAATTTTTGAACGTGAAAGCCTGGATTACTGGACCCCCTATATCGATGCCGGAATTATGGATATAAGCCTGGATGGTTACGGGCTACGCTGGCCCTCGGCGGTTAGTGATAATCTCAGCGCGGCCTACACGGATCTTAAATCCTATTTATTAAAGGCCCGCGGCCAGTTTAAATCGGCCCTGGGCGAGGCCCCTTCCGCCTGTTTACTGCCTGCCACTGCATTCAATGAGGTCAACTATACTCTACTGGAGCAAACCGGTTTCAGTACCGTCTGCTCGGCCGATTCACCTTCTTTCAAGCCTTCAAGCATCCCGGTCAATTGGTCCGGCAAACTGGATTTGACAGGCTTGTACAGGTTACCGGTCACAGGCAAGGTAGAATTTTCATCGCCTCCATCCGGCCAGGGAAGTGCACCCGGCAAGGAAGATCCCAATTCGGCGCTTCTTGCGGCTATCAAATCAAGTCTCTCCACCTTAGATGTGGCAGTCGTCGAAATGCAACCGGCCTCTTTCCTGGGAAAGGATGGAAAGACAGACCCTGCCAAAATCGCGCAGTTGCCAGGGCTGATAAAATCATGTAACAACCTTGGAGAATTAACGACTTTCCAGAGCTGGTCCCGGTTCTCCTACGACATATTGACGCTGCGGCCACAACAACGGCCCTTACCGCCTTACAACGGTGGACCCGTAATAATCTTCAGGATGGATGATGTCTCCAAAGGTTACCTTGAGGACATCGATAAAGAGATTATCAAAATCTTTAAGGATAACGGCGTGCCGGTTGATTGCGGCATAGTCGCATTTGCCAATGGCAGCGATACGTTCGATATACCCTGGCTGCGGCAAAACTTCGACCAGGGTTTGGTCGGCATCAGCGTACACGGCTATGACTGGACCTATTATCAGCTTGACACCACCAAGGAACTTAGATCCAAGAGAAGCCAGCTCGATAACCCGTGCCTTACGGTTACCGCCTCAGAGATTGACGCGCCGAAATCAGAGCTAACTTACATGTATATCCGTTCCATGCTCATCAGGGCACGCGCCCAGTATTTCAAGTACTATGGTGCCATTCCCGTTGCATTCACGGTCCCTACCGATTTCTTCGATGAAACCGGCTACAGGGCGGTGGATGATGCCGGTTTCAAGGTTTTTTCCACCCAGATCAACGCTGACCGTCACCCTTCATCCCGGGTGCCGGTTGATTATTTCGGTATATACGATCCAAACGGCATGTACAGGATTCCTACAGCCAGCGATGTCTGCACCTGGGGTGATAGCTGCATCTGGGGTGATATTTTCGATGTCAGCCGGGCCGCTTCTATAAAAGGCTACTGCCAGTACCATGGCGCTTACGACGATGTTTACGAGTATAATGATTTTACGGTTATGCTCTGCGGAACGCTTGAAAGCCTGGGTGTGGCCGCCGTGGGTATCCATCCCAGCGCATTTGTTGACAAGGACGGTAAGCCGGACATGGTCAAGCTGGAAAAGCTGGACCGGATACTCAAATGGTGCAAGTCATTTGCAACCATCCTGACTTTTGAACAATGGTACCGGTATCAGACGTCTAAAAATTAATGGGTTGCCGCGCGGACGTGAGGGTTATGCCCCGCCCTTGTACCAGGTTATATATTTATCAAGCCCATCGCTCAATACGGTCAGCGGCCTGTACTTGAGGAGTTTCTCTGCTTTGTCCACATTAGCCACGCGGTTGAAAACCTCGATCTCCCGGGTGCGCCTGTGATCATAGTCCACGTGCCTGATATTAACCTTGCCGGACAGGTTAAGCCGTGTAAGCACCAGGTCAGCAAGGTAATTGATGGATACGTCCCTGCCCGTACCGAAGTTAAGCACCTGGTTGACTCCCCCATCCGTCACCCCGGTAAGAAGTGACATGCGGGCGCTGTCGTCAATAAATGTAAAATCGCGGGTCTGGTTCCCGTCTCCGTAAACGCGGATCTCCTCACCCTTTAAAGCCCTGCTGACGAAACGGGACAACACGAAGCGATCGTCCTGGCGCGGACCGTAAACATTGAAATAGCGCAAGGCAGCATATTCAAGACCATACTTCTGGTAATAGGCCTGGCAAAAATGTTCACCCATAAGCTTGGTCAGGGCATAAGTCGACTTGGGATTAAACGGACCTTCCTCAACCATGGGTTTAAGCGAGTCACCGTAAACCTCGGAGGAGGACGCAAATATAAAGCGCTTGACCTTATTCTTAGCCGTGAGGGAGATGACATTCGAGGTGCCGCCTACCTCGACATTCAGCAGGTTGACCGGTTCATCCTGTGTTTCTTCCACTCCCACCACGGCTGCAAGGTGGAAAACCATGTCCTGGCCTTCAAACAATGGCTCAATAGCCTGGATATCTGTAACGTCCAGCCGGTGGATTGACAGGTTCTTATGGCCCTCCAGGTGTTCTATCTTATTGCCGCACAGCATAGTGTCGATGACAGACACACGGGCGCCGAGGTCAAGCAGTTTTTCCACGAGGTGCGACCCTATAAATCCTGCCCCCCCTGTGACCAGTACCCGCTGCCCGTCATATTTTTCTAAAATATCACTCATTACCGTATTCCTGTAACTGTTAACTCCGTTCTAAAATGCTTGAACTGAACACTCCAGAGACCGGCTAAGAATCAGATTTCAGACCTCTTGGCAGGCCTGGCAGGTAATTCAAGCATAGGGGCTGCCGCTGCGGGTTGTTGGCCCTGGTCAGCATCGCCGATGCGGGTAACCCTCTCACGTTTGAGATAGGTGCCACCCGCCACGATTATATCTATCAAGGCCTTTATCATTGTAAAATCAAGGAACTGTTTATATCCGATAATAAATAATGGTGAATATAGCGCCAGCTTGAGATCGTCATCGGCCACCAGTATAGCAAGTATGGACAACAGTACCTGCAGCGTGGCAAAAAGTGCAAAGGCCATCACCAGGGTCATCCATTCGCCGTCGATCAGCATTACGATCGAAGTAACGATAACAACCAGGCTGGCAAAAGGTACCAGCGTCATGGATAACAGCATGTATGGCAACGTCAGCTTATTCATAATTCCGAACCTGGGATTAAAGAAAGCGTCCCTGTGTTTCCAGAAATTTTGAAAATCACCTCGGAACCAGCTCAGGCGCTGGCGGTAGACGTCGCGTAAAGTGTCAGGGGCCTCTGTATAACAGACCGCCTCGTTGCTGCCGTGCAGTATTTGGTGCGATTTAAGCAGTTTGATAGTTATATCGAAATCCTCGAGCAGGTAATCAGGATCATAAAACCCCGCTTCTTCGAGCGCCGTCTTGCGAAAAGCGCTGAAAGCACCGGAGGCGACAGTCAGGGAACCGAAATTCTCGAAGGCCCTCCTCACGATCTGAATCTGGACGATGTATTCCAGCGCCTGTAGCTTGGTCAGCAATTTATTGCGGTTAAATACCTTCAGGTTCCCTGCCACCCCGGCCACCTGGGGATTTTCAAAGCCCCTGACCATCTCTGTTATGGCGGCACGTGATATCATGCTATCAGCATCCACGGTCATAATTATTTCACCCGAGGAAACCGCGATACCCGTATTTAGCGCGGCGAATTTCCCTCCGTTGGGACGCCGCACAACCTTAACACCGCGCCGGCTGAATTCACTGGCCACAGAATATGTATTATCGCTGGACCCATCATCGACCACTATGATTTCCTTGTTGGGATATTCAGCTTCGAGCAGGGTTTCAATCGTCCTTGCGACTACTTTTTCCTCGTTATATGCGGGTACGATGATGCTGACACGCGGTTTATACGTGCTTGGCTGGAACACCTCTTTTGTCTGTTTCAACTTATGAAAAATGGCCAGGGGTACGGTCAGGAAATTGATCATCATGGTAAATATCAATGAAACCAGCAGCACATATATAAGGGCCGAAGGAACAACATCCCAAAGAGTCGCTACGAAAATTATGAAGATAACCGTGAAGACTACAAGCAAAGATGTGAGGTTCTGCCAGGGGTTTGGTTTTGACTCCCTGATCTGTTTGCCTTTCACCAGCCTGGACAGAAAATGGAATACTACGATTATGATGAGTGCGCCGAGCGCTATCCAAACTGACTCGGCGGGCATAAAATAAAATATGCCCATAAGCAGTATGAGAAAAAGGGCTGCAACAACAAAAATAGCAATATTCTTCATGGCGCTTGAGTGGTTATTATCCTGTATACGCAGGGGTATTGAATTAACCCGTAATCGGCAATCACGTCAATTTACGCAGGTCCTGCTGCTCTATTATGTCGATTCTTTGCTGCATTGCAAATTGCTTGGCCTGTGTGCTTATCTCCGTCAGACCCAGGAATACTTTATTGCGAATACCCGCGTCAAAGGCCGCGGCATCGAACCTTGATAGTTCATCCAGGCCAACCGGTTGGCCCGTTTCGCTGCCGATGCCGATGGCAACCGTGGGTACGACAATTTTATCATCACGCCTGGCAAAAATATCGAAGATGTGTTCGATACCTGATTTGCCCAGAATGAGAGCCCTTTCGTACACTTCATAACCCCTGTTGCGGAGGAATCTCACAATGATGCCCCTTGCATTGGTCGCAATTGACCCGGTACGGTTTTCTCCCGCTTCCACCCTGCTCTGCATACCTATATTGGAACGGTCAAGGTGGGTGATATCTGCAACCACAGTTGCAAGAGTTTTGGCTTCAAAAGCCCTGATCATCTGCCGGCCAGCGAAATTCAATGCCTCCTGCCCGAGCCTGGGAATGGCTATTACTACTTTATAGTTTATACCGATGTCATAAGCCCTCGTATCGAACCTGAAAAGCGCCTCGAGTCCAACCTCTGGTTCCCCGGAAGGGGCGACCAGGATACCTATACCAAGATTGATCTTGGTAATAATATCGTCCCTGATAGCAAGCACATCCACTGTATGCACTGCACCCGAACGGCCCGTCAATTGCGCCAACTCGTGCACCTGGTAGCCTTGGTGCTTGAGGAAATCCACAAGCTGAGTTTTTGGTTTAAGCTGGAATTCCAGCCAGCCCTTTTTATCGGGGCTGAACTGGTATGAATATGCCTCAATTTCTCTCAACTCTTCGGCCGCCCAAATTTTACGTGTTTTCATATTGCGCCATTTCACGACCGGCACGGTGGAGACCTCGCTACAATCCTGGCACCTGTAATGTATGCCGACGTTGCGGTAATCGGTGCCAATCAATCTCAAATCCTTGCGGCACTTTGGACACACGTACCTGCTTTCCTGTTTAAAATCCCTGTCGAGTCCAACATATCCACAGGAAAAATGTTCCACAAGTTGTCCTTTGACTATATTGGACGAATCACAACGGGGACACCTTTCGATAGGAACAAGCTGAAATAGTCCGTCAGGGTCAACATAAAATTTTTCATACGATTGCTTGATTAATATGCCACTGTTGGCGAGGGCCTCAAGTATGTTTATGGTGTCAACCTCAGAAGTGTCGAGCAGGCTGTTAACGGACGGGTAAGCGAACCCCCTTTTGTAGCTGAAATCGACAACAGGATTGATATCGGGAAGCTTGCCGCTCACCAGTGCATCCACGAGCTTGATAATCCTCGGATCCTCGAGGACGGCAGCCCCTGTCTCTTCCGGTACAGGATGCGCCGGTACCCTGGCCACGGAAGTAGATTGCTGCGCCGGAGGATTGACAACAAAGGGCGCTGTGGGCTGCCGTTTGACGTCGCGCCCAAGCGGGGGAACTACCACGGGCGCCTGCTCCTGCCACTGAGGGGCCACCGGGACAGGAACTATCCCCGCCGGCTTTTCCAGCGCCTCCTGAATCGGGTTTACCGGGGTCGAGGGCATAGCCGGAGGTTTCGGCGGAACCACCGGCTGCACATATGCCTGTCGCGCCGGCGGCGTCTGAGGCTGCAGAGGAGATTCAAATTGCTGGGGCTCGGACCGAGGCTTGACGGCTATCTGTTCCTGCGCCGGCGCTGCCTGTTGCCGAACGTCTATTTGAGGCTCAACTGGCATAGGCGGGCGTTGACTGTAAACCGGGCCGCGGACTTCGGGCTCCGGAGTCGCGGGTGGTGCGTGGGCGGGTTCCGGTGTAGGTACAGGTTGCCGGGCAGCCGTTGGGGTATACGCTTCCTTTTCTTCAAACTTTGGCCTGACAGGAATAGCTTCAGCCCTTGCGGGGGCAACAGCATCCTTCGGTGGAGGCGCTGCCACCGGCTTCACAGCCGCAGCTTCAACGACCTCCTTCTCAGCACCGGGCCGCCTCAAGAGGGCTTTAATACGCGCCAGTAGCTCCCTAGGGCTGATAGGTTTACGCAAATAAAGGTCGAAACCCAGTTCCTCTACGCGGGACCATGCATCTGAGTCCGGGATGGTTCCGAGAAGAACTATCAGGGCACCCTGCTGCTGCCTGACCTTGAGACATGCTTCATAACCGCTGACATCCGACAGTTCATCGTCAATTACTATGACATCAAAATTGTTTTTGTCCATCAGCACCAGCCCGTCAAGGCAGCCCGACATACCGGTCGCCTCGAGCCCACTCTGCTGCAGGATCTCGATGTTCTTTTCTTTTAACACGTGATCACTTGAAAGAAAGAGAACCTGATTCATAACCAGTCCCTCACGCTCATAAAACCAATATTTTTGTTCATCACTTTACACATATTCAACCGCATTTTGAGCGATTTTGTAACCATTCTCGGCCTGGACAATTATTTCAGGGCTGTCCGGGTTATCCTCCAATTTCTCACGCAGGCGGCGTATATACTGCTGCAGGTGTGCCGTGGAATCTGCATACTCTATTCCCCAGATCTTGGTGAGTATATCTTCCCCTGATATTGCCTTGCCTTCATGCGCAATAAGATACTTCAACAGGGTTAACTCCGTGGCAGTCAGCTTAAACTGTTCCCCACCTTTTTGCACCAACCCTTTTGATACGTCCATCCTGACCCTCTTTTCCACTGTCACAGCTTTAGCCACAACTGCCGGTTTATCAGCTATGGCCACCTTCTTTTTGTCGGCCCCCCATTTCTGACGGTGACGCAGCACGGCCCTGACGCGTGAAAGCAACTCATTATGATTAAAAGGCTTGACTACATAATCGTCGGCGCCCATCTCCAGGCCCCTCACCTTGTCAGTCTCTTCACCTCTTACAGTCAATATAATCACGGGCACATCGCTGTGGCTGCGTATCTCCTTCAGAACCTTCATCCCATCCATGTCAGGCAATCCAAGGTCAAGCAGGACCATATCAGGCTTCTCAGACTTCATCAAAGACAGCCCCTCTACGCCCCTGACTGCCTGAATTACTGTGGATTCCGGCACGTGCATCTCAAATATCAGGCAGATCACCTCTCTGATATCCGCATTATCCTCAATAAGCAGGATTTTTAACTGTCCCCGCATAAGGCTTTAGCTCCACGTTATTTTTCATGTATCGGCAGCGAAAAAGAAAAGATGCTGCCCTTACCGACCTCGCTCTGTACCCAGATTGCACCCCCGTGTAATTCCACGATTTGTTTGCTGATAGCCAACCCCAACCCCAACCCCGGTATTCCGGACCTGTCCGAAGATGGGTGGTAATAGGGAACAAATAGCTTGCGTTTCTCTTCATTCGGAATGCCCGGCCCGGTATCCTGCACATTGACAACCAGCCTGTTTCCATCTTTGTCAGCCCTGAGGAAGATCT
>JAPLHM010000333.1 GCA_026389635.1 Chloroflexota bacterium
CTGCTGCTGGATGCCGACGTTATGGTATGCGGGGAGACGCAGATCAGGGTCTCGCACTGCCTGATCGCCAACCCGGGCGCCTCAGCAGCCTCCATAAAAAGAATCTACTCACACCCACAGGCCCTGGCCCAGTGCCAGACATATCTCCGGCGCCTGGGCTGCGAGATCATCCCCGCATACGACACGGCGGGCAGCGTGAAGATGATCAAGGAAAAGAAGATCATGGACGGGGCGGCCATCGCCAGCGCCCGCGCCGCGCAGATTTACGGGATGAAAATAATAGCCCGCGAGATCGAGGATAATCCGCGCAACACTACGCGCTTCTTCGTACTCAGCAGAGAGGATGCCCCGCCATCCGGCGATGACAAGACCTCCATCGTCCTGCTGCTGAAGCACAAACCCGGCACGTTGCACCAGGCGCTGGGCGCATTCGCCAGCAGGAAGATCAACCTGACCAAGATAGAGTCACGTCCCACGCGTCAAAAGCCCTGGGAATACAATTTTTACCTCGATTTCGAAGGACACCGCGGCGACGCAGCGGTGCAGCGGACACTGGCACAGTTGGAGGATATCTCGCTTTTCCTCAAGGTGCTGGGGTCATATCCAAAGGCCAGGCAGACATGAGCGGCAAGGTTCTGAAGGTTGCCGTCGTAGGCGGATACGGCAATATGGGCAGGTGGTTTGCCCGCTTTCTGCTGGGCAAAGGCCTGCGCGTCGTCATAGCCGGCCGCGACCGGGCAAAGCTTGAGCAGGCGGCCCGGGAGTTGGGCTGTGCCTGTGCCTCCGATGAGGAAGCGGTGAAGCAGGCCGACTCCGTCATCCTCTCAGTGCCCATCGACAGCTTCGAGACTATTGCCCGTGAGATAGCTCCATTCGTAAGGCCCGGGCAATACGTATTCGACATCACCTCGGTCAAGGTTCACCCGGTTGAGATAATGCACAAATATTTTAGCGGCTGCCGCGTGCTGGGCACGCATCCCATGTTCGGACCGGGTGCAGACGGCATAGCCGGGCAGCGCATTGTGCTCACGCCGACCGATGACGGGGAAAACTCCCTGGCAGCGCAGCTGCGCGGGTATCTCGAGGGCAGGGGGGCAAAGGTGGCCATTATGTCACCCACCGAACACGACGAGCTGATGAGCATCGTGCTGGGCCTCTCCCATTTCATTGCCCTTGTATCGGCCGACACTCTCCTGAGCCTGGGAAAGCTGAAAGAGGCTGCTGGTGTGAGCGGTACCAGCTACCGGCTGCTGCTCACGCTGGTTGAGGCCGTAGTCTCCGAGGATGCTGATTTTTACTCCTCACTGCAGATGAACCTGCCGGGCATGGCAAAGATAGAGGAGATATTCCTGGCCAAAGCGGACTCCTGGCTTGAACTGGTACGGCATGGCGATAGGGAGAATTTCGCTCGCAGGATGAGCTACCTGAAATCTAAATTCAGCGGGGAGGACCCCTGCTTCGCGGATGCCTATAATAACGCCTACAGGCTGCTCGGCGAAAAAGAGAGGCCGTAAGGCCGCGGCAATCCCGTCGTTAAAGGTGTACTTCGCTGAGATTGCTTCGTCGCTACGCTCCTCGCAATGACATTTTTGTGTAGTCATTGCGGGCCTTTTACACCGTCAATGACGTTTTTGGGGCGGCTCCCTGTTTAATTTCACCGACCTTTACTGTGTTTCACTATTTATCAAAAGTAAATTTGTAGTCCCGGTAGCACTTACCGTGCGTATGCATCATGCAACCGGTTACCTTAGGCTCGACCTCCCATTTCAGTCCCAGCGCATCCAACCAGGCCTCAATGCGTTCCATGATGCCGCACTCATAGCGGTCTATTACACCCAGCGCCTTGATCCCGTCATAGGCGAAGCAGGACAGCCACTCAGAATGAATAATGTTCCCCCCGGGGTAGGTAAACTTATATTTCATGAAGTCGCCCGACACAATGTACATCGATGCCTCGAATAACTCCACCCACTGATCAAAGGTATTTATCTCCCCCACGCCCAGGGCCTTTTTCATGCGTTTCATCTCCACGGCCGCCATCATTTTCACGGCCGCCCTGTTGATCTTATTGGTCTTCTCAATCCCGATCTCCTGCACGCTGTTGTAAAACCACATGGCGTCATGCGTCATCCAGCCCTTGTTCAAAAGTTCCTTGAGTTGCTTGGTTTCCAGCGGTGCTATGGTCATTTTATCGCCTCCGCCAACAATATATTTTGCGTCTCCAATTCACAGGTAATTTATCCAGCCGCACTTCTCCTTTACCAGGGGCGACATGGCGCGCAGCTTCTCCACGATGCGCGGCAGAGCCTCTACGACCTTATTTATATCCTCCTCTGATGTCCACCTGCCAAGGGTAAACCTGACTGAACCGCGTGCCCTCTCAACCGGTATGCCCAGGGCCATCAGGACATGGGACGGCTCGGAGCTGGCCGAACTGCAGGCCGAGCCGGTGGATGCGCAGATACCATCGGCATCCAAGTACATAATAATAGCCTCCCCCTCGATAAAATCGAAGCTGAAATTGGTGTTGTTGGGCAGACGCGACGTCCTGTGGCCGTTGAGGTACGAATCACCTACACGTCCCAGCACCGAATCGATCAGCCGGTCACGATATCCCGAGAGCCTGGCTGCCTCTTTTGCCATCTCGGCGAGGGCAATCTCGGCGGCCCTGCCGAAACCGGCGATGCCTGCCACATTCTCGGTGCCCGCGCGCCTCTCGTTTTCCTGCTCGCCGCCGTGCAGCAAAGGTACGATGCGCGTGCCGGGCCTGATATACAGCATACCGACCCCCTTGGGTCCGTAAAGCTTGTGCGCCGATGCCGACAGCAGGTCTATGCCCATGCCATCGACATCTATGGGGAGGTGCCCGGCGGTCTGCACCGCATCCACGTGAAAATATACGCCGGCCCGGCGCGTGATCCTGGCTATCTCTTCGATGGGCTGGATGGCGCCGACCTCGTTGTTGGCATGCATGACCGATACCAGCAGCGTTTTGGCGGTTATGGCTTTCCGTATGTCGTCCGGGTCCACCATGCCGTATTTATCCACGGGCGCCACCGTAACGTCGAAACCCACACCATTCATAAAATTACACGTGTAAAGCACGGCATGGTGCTCGATGGCCGTGGTGATGATATGGTTCCCCCTTTCCCTGCCGGCCAGGCATACCCCCTTTATGGCATGGTTGTCCGCTTCGGTACCGCCACCCGTGAAAACAATATCCTCCGGCCTGCACGCGATGAGGGACGCAACCTGCCCGCGGGCAACTTCAACGGCATCACTGGCCTCCTGTCCCATCGAGTGTATGCTGGACGGGTTGCCGAATTTATGGCTGAAATACGGCTGCATCGCTGCGGCGACCTCCGGCAGCATGGGAGTGGTGGCTGCGTAGTCCATGTAGATGCGCTTCATGTTTAATTCTCCTCCTGGAACAGCCATGTCGAGAGGTAGCGCTCGCCCGTATCCGGAAATATAACCACGATCAGTTTGCCCCTGTTTTGCGGCCTTTGGGCCACCCGGACTGCTGCCCACGCCGCGGCTCCCGAGGATATGCCAACCAGTATGCCCTCTTCCCGAGCCAGACGCCGGGCCATAACGCCCGCATCCTCCGCTGAAACCGGGATTATCTCGTCCAGCAGGTCGGTTTGCAGTATATCCGGCACAAAACCCGCCCCGATGCCCTGTATCTTATTCGGTCCCGGCTTGCCTCCGGAAAGGACCGGGGAAGAGTCAGGTTCCACTGCTATGATCTTGATGCCGGGTTTTTTCTCCTTTAAGGCTTCCGCTATACCGGTTATGGTACCGCCTGTGCCCACCCCGGCAACTATTATGTCAACCCGTCCTTCCGTATCACGCCAGATCTCCCCGGCCGTCGTGGCCCGGTGTATAGCGGTGTTGGCCTCGTTCCTGAACTGGTCGAGCATCAGATAATTGCTATTCTGCTTTACAATCTCCTCCGCCTTCTTTATCGCGCCGGGTATGCCCTCGGCTCCCGGGGTTAAGATGAGCTCCGCACCCAGGATGGAGAGCAGCTTACTCCTCTCTAATGAGACCGAGTCCGGCATTACCAGCGTTATGCGATAGCCGCGGGCGGCGCAGACAAAGGCCAGCGCAATACCTGTATTGCCGCTGGTAGGCTCGACCAGCACAGTATCACCTTTGATCAGGCCTTTACTCTCGGCATCCACGATCATGGCAACACCAACCCGGTCCTTGACGCTGCCCAGCGGGTTGAATGATTCGAGCTTGGCCACCACCTCCGCCGTTGCCCCCCTGGTGACTTTATTCAGCTTCACCAGGGGTGTGTTGCCGATCAATTGCATGGAATCACGCGCAATACCCCTCCCTAATACCGGGATTTCAAGTCCCTTAAAACTGGTTATCTCCTTTTCAACATCCATCTGCTTTTTTTCATCTCCCCGTCAGCTTAACCCTTATATTTTAGCGCAAATCGATTCAAGTTCGATTCCATCGAACCATCATTCAGCGATGCCGCCTCCCAATACCACGTCACCATCATAGAAAACGATTGACTGCCCCGGCGCAGCCCCTACCCGAACGTCCTTGTAAGTAACCAGCGCTTTCCCTTTTTCACGCGGTTCTACAACGGCAGCATAGCCCGTGTGCGAGCTTCTAATCCTTGCGGTGACCGGCATGGTACCTCTGGGCGATTCAAGGGCAATCCAGTTAACGTCAGACACAACCTGCCTTTCAGTATACAGGTCTTCCGGACCGCCCACGACTACCGAGTTGGTGTCCGCCTTCACCTCGATTACGTACTGCGGCTCCTTCGAAGCGATGGCCAACCTCTTTCTCTGCCCCCGGGTATAATAAACGATGCCTTTATGCTTCCCCAGTAAGTTGCCTTGCTTATCCACGACCGGGCCCGGAACGGCTTTACCCGCAAACAGCGCGGCATAATCACCGCCGGCAAAGTCCTGGCTCTCTTTCCTGGTCTCCACCCCCAGGTCCATATCAACACATAGTTTACGTACTTCCTGCTTCATGTACCCGCCCAGCGGGAACAGCGTGCGGGCTAACTGCGCCTGCGTCAACCCGTAGAGGAAATATGATTGGTCCTTTATTTCATCACCGCCCTTTTTCAGCAGGTGACGCCCGCCGGCGCCGCCTCTCTCCATGCGCGCATAATGCCCGCTGGCGAAGAAGTCCGCTTCAATACCGCAACCCTGCGCCTTCTCCCACAATACCCCGAATTTGATCGATTTATTACAGCGCACGCATGGGTTGGGCGTACGCCCGGCCAGGTATTCCCGGCAGAAAAAGTCCAGCACCTGGTGTTTAAATTCGCCTGACAGGTCTATCACGTGGAATGGGATGCCCAACTTCGCGGCCACCCTGCGGGCGCTTTCGACACCGTCCTTCTGTGCCGGCCCGAAGCAGCCACCCCAATATGCCGGGCTGCTGTCGTCCCAGGTCTTCATGGTCACACCCGTAACATGGTGACCCTGTTTTACCAGCAGGGCGGCGGCCACCGAAGAATCAATGCCGCCACTCATACCCACGATTATTTTTTCTTTGCTCTTGCTGCCCATTTATTAGGAAATTATAGCACCACTTTATTCCAGGCCGGCCATCATGGCGCCCAAATCGATAGGCTCGAATGCGTCAAACTTTATGTCACGCACGCGGCGCATACCTTCCCACATCACTTTGTAACCTTTTAGCGAGCGTGCAAAACCCGTTCTCTTCTGAAATAGCTCCATTTCCTGCTTCGTTCCCTCCCTGGCTTCGCCGGCTATCCCAAGCAGCCTGACACCTGGCGGAGAGGGGAATTTGCCGTCCATCAGCGCCCTGCCCCAGAGCAGCTTATCGGCATTTATCGCCAACACGCAAACGCGTGGATTCTGCTTGAGGTTCTCCGGCAGCCTGGAGGGGAACTCCTCGAAGTAGAAGCCTGTTTTATCATCCCGCAGGAAGAGCCCCCCGATGGGAGTAACATGCGGCGAACCATCGGGTTTTACCGTGGCCACGGCGAAGTGAAAGCAGCTCTTATAGGCATCGTCAAATATCTTTTGTATCTCATTCCAATGATCACCAATTTCCATGTAGAGCCTCCCTATCATGCATCGGCTGCTGTAATTTGATATCCCAGGGCTGGGGACAATACCTGTCAAAATCCTCGGTACCTGCACCGGCGGCATTGCCCACCTGGCTGAAACGCCTTGCAGGCAGGTCCGGCAGCATCCCCACCCTGATAGCGCTTTTTATATCGATATAATTGCCGAACGTGCCGGCGATAATTATGCGCTTAACGTCCGGCGCCGCTATGTCCGCCGATTTCAGTAAAACGTCTATCCCGGTGCGAATGGCCGCCTTGGCCAACTGCAGCTCCCGTATATCCCCCTGTGTAATCACGATATCTTCACCGTCAACCGATCTATCCCTGCCGGCGATCAATATGGCTGACTGTCCGGCTTGCGTATGGATGAGAGGATGGCCTTTATCCATCCTGCCACTGGAGTCAATTATCCCGTTATCGACCATCTGTGCCACGGCGTCAAGCATACCCGAACCGCATATCCCCTCGGGCCGGCCCCCGCCAATAGTCCTGTACTTGACCTTGCCGTCCCTAATAATAATCTTGTCGATAGCCCCGGGCGAAGCCTTGATGCCGTGTTTAATATGCCCCCCCTCGAAAGCGGGACCTGAGGCGCAGGAGACGCTGGTTATATTGCCGGCGTCCGCCAGCGAGATCTCGGTGTTGGTGCCGATATCGACAATAAGGGTAGGTACCTTTATATTCAGGGCACCCGTTGCCGCCAGAACTGCCACGTGGTCGCCACCCACATAACCACCGATATTGGGAAGAAAATATACATCAGCACCCGGCGCTGATTTAAGCCCCAATTCTTTTGCACTGATATTTACAGCGTCCTTTACCCACGGCAGGTAGGGCGCCCGCGCAAGCTGATCGACCGGCAATCCCAGCACCAGGTGGTGCATCGCTGTATTTCCGCATATGGCAACCTTTGCAATCGCCACAGGTTGACAACCTGCGCCGGCGGACAGAAACAGCATCATGTCGTCAATCGCTCCTGTTGCCGATTTTTCCAGCCTTTTGGCGTTGGCGGGTGGGCTCATGGCATACGTGACGCGGCTGATCACGTCGTCACCGTAAACATCCTGCGGGTTGGCCATCGCGTGTTTGCTCAGGATACTGCCATCGCAAAGGTTGACCAGGTATCCCGCTATCTTGGTGGTACCCAGATCGATAGCAACGCCATAGCCCTTACGTGGACGTCTACCCCCGGCATCCGGGATTATCTTGACTATGAGTTCCTCTTTAAATGCGGGGGTTGAAGTCAGGCTATTCCCAGCGGGTATATAAACTACAAGGTCACCGGCAGGTTTAGCCTGGCAGGACAGCCGCCAGCCACGTTCCAACTCACTATTAGATAATCTCTTTAATTCGTTGCTGGTTGGTGCAGTGAGAACTCCCTTTTCTATACGTACCTTACACGAGCGGCATTTACCCTTTCCGCCGCACACGCTTGAGACAGCAATACCATTGTCCCTGGCGCAGTCCAGCAGGGTATGGCCGGCCTTGCAAATTGCCTCCCGGCCGGAGGGCATAAACTTTATGGTGTGACTTTTCATGGCCAATTATAAATACAAACAGGCATGGTTATGCGCAGCCCTATTAGACTACCTTTAAGGGCAGCCTTTGGCAATGCCGCGTTGGGGCGCACCTGAAGGTACGACCCCACATTTCAGCGAATTAAAAACAGCATCACTTGCTTTTAGGCCTGTTATAACCTAAAATTTTCTTCGGAATAAATTCAGGATTGCATCGCCCTGCCCTCCGGTCCTGGCGGCCGGGGGGTTTAAATGTGAACCAGGATGCTCACCGGAGGAAAGGTCATGAAGCAGAATCAGTTTGAACAGTTCAAGGGATCGGCCGATTACGTTATCTCTGACGCCCTTAAAAATGCCGTTAACGTATCCATCGTGCTCAAGAGGCCCCTGCTGGTAAGGGGCGAACCCGGCACGGGCAAGACCCTGCTCTCGCACAGCATATCGGTTTCGCTGGGCAAACCGCTGATCCGCTGGCATGTCAAATCCACCACCAAGGCCTCCGAAGGCCTGTATGTTTACGATACCGTGCAGAGGCTTAATGACAGCCGCTTCGGTGGCAAGGAAGTCTCCAATATCAAGCACTACATCAAGCTGGGCAAGCTGGGACAGTCCTTTACGGCGCCCGAGCAGGTAGTGCTGCTGATCGACGAGGTGGACAAGGCCGACCTGGAATTCCCCAACGACCTGCTAAACGAGCTGGACGAGATGAGCTTCTACATCCCGGAGACCGACGAGACCATCTCGGCTAAACACCGCCCAATCGTCATCATCACCAGCAACAACGAGAAGGAGCTACCGGACGCCTTCCTGCGCCGCTGCATCTTCCACTACATCGATTTCCCCGACCCTGAGCTGATGGAGGAGATAGTCAAGGTGCATTTCCCCGACATCAAGGGCGCGCTGCTCAAGGAAGCGCTTGAGACCTTCTACACACTGCGCAAGATCGACGACTTCCGCAAAAAGCCCTCAA
>JAPLHM010000059.1 GCA_026389635.1 Chloroflexota bacterium
CGCCCTTCCCTGCCTGGCGCATTTTGCCCCGCGTGAAGCTGGGGATGCCTCCCAGTTCTGTTACCGTTTCAGCCAGCCAGTCGAGGTGGCGCATCTCCTCGCGCGCTATGGCCTCGATCTCGCATGACAGCTCGCCTTCGCCCATAGCATAGGCGTGGGCCAGGTACTGGATGATGGCGGCGTGCTCCCCCTCTATGTCCTTGTTGAGCAGTGCTATTATGTCCGATTTTTTCAATTCCTTCTCCCTTTATTTTCGTACTCCTGCGGCTTGAACCCTTTCAGCCTCAGTGAGTTGGATATCACCGTAACGGAACTGGCCGCCATGGCCAGGGCGGCCAGCATGGGGTTGAGGAAACCGTACTGGCCGAATATGAACTGCAGCCCGGGCGGGACGCTCCCGGCTGAAAAGAAGGGGTAGAGTATGCCGGCGGCTACGGGGATTAAAATCACGTTATAGGCGTACCTATGGCTATGCCGATATCGGCCTGGGCCAGCGCAGGCGCATCGTTTATGCCGTCCCCGACCATGGCCACTACCTGGCCGGCCTGCTGTAATTTTATCACTTCGGACGACTTGTTTTCAGGCAGCACACCCGCGATGGCTGTGTCGATCCCGGCCTGGCCGGCGATCAGATTGGCGGCACGTACGTTGTCGCCTGTGAGCATGACCACGCGCAGTCCCATTTGCTTCATGGCAGAGACTGCCGCCGCCGCTTCGGGCTTGAGAGTGTCCGACAGGGCGAACAAACCGAGTAGTTTTTTATCAACGCCCAGGAAGAGCACCGTTTTTCCCTCGTTCCACATCTGACTGGCTATACTGTTCGCCACGCTCATGTCAACGCCGTTATCCTGCATCAGTGCGCTGTTGCCGATTAGAACTGCATGACCCTCGATGCCAGCCTTAATTCCAAGCCCGGGCAGGGCCTGGAATGTATCAGCCTTCGGTATGTCGAGGCCCTTTTCCTCAGCCGATTTGACGATGGTCTGCGCCAGGGGATGTTCGGAGTTCCTCTCCGCCGCCGCCGCCAGCCGCAGTGCCTCGTCCTGTGAGAAAGGCGGGATGGCGGTCACATCGGTCAGCCGTGGCTTGCCCAGTGTGAGGGTGCCGGTTTTATCCAGCATGACCGTGGTTATCCGGTGCGTGCGTTCCAGCGCCTCCCCGTTCCTGATGAGTATGCCGTATTCAGCCCCCTTGCCCGTGCCCACTATGATGGCGGTGGGCGTGGCCAGCCCCAGCGCACAGGGGCAGGCAATGATCAGTACGGCCACGAAATTGAGCAGGGCATAGGTGAAGGAGGGCTGGGGCCCGACTATCAGCCAGATAAAAAATGTGATGATCGCGATGGCTATGACCGCGGGCACAAAATAGCCTGCGATCATATCAGCCAGCCTCTGGATGGGCGCCTTGCTTCCCTGCGCCTCGTCCACCAGCCGGATGATCTGGGCCAGCACCGTGTCCCTGCCCACCCTGGTGGCCCTGAATCTGAAGCTGCCTGTCATATTCAGCGTGGCGCCTGTCACGCCGTCCCCCGCCTTTTTTTCAACAGGCATGCTCTCGCCGGTCAGCATGGACTCGTCCACGCTGGAATAGCCCTCGCTGACGATGCCGTCCACGGGCACCTTCTCCCCTGGCTTTACCAGCAAAATATCCCCCTCCGCCACTTGCTCGACCGGCACGTCCACCTCTTTCCCATCCCTGATAGCCGTGGCCGTGTTGGGACGCAGGCCGATCAATTTTCTAATAGCCTCGGAGGTCTGGCCTTTGGCGCGCGACTCCAGGTAACGCCCCATCAGTATGAGGGCAATAATCATGGCGGAGGTGTCGAAATACAGGCCGTGGCCGATACCTGCCGCGGCGAAGAAATGAGGGAAGAGCACCACCGCCACGCTGTAAAAATAGGCCGCCGAGGTGCCCACGGCTATGAGCGTGTTCATGTCCGCCGCCCTGTGCTTGAGCGCTCCCCAGGCGCCTTTGTAGAAGCGCAGGCCGGCCCAGAACTGCACCGGCGTGGCCAGGGCCCACAGCAGGTAAGGCTTCCAGTCGTAATCGAGCAAGCTTGTCATGCTCAGCGCCATGATAACGACGGCCACACATAAGGAAAATATGAACTGGTTGCTGAGCCGGGACATCTCGCGCTGCGAGGATGTGTCCTCCCTGCCCTCCTCCGCCGTCACCAATTCTATCTTATAGCCGGCGTCGGCTACTGCGTGCAGCATACCTGCTATATCGGCATTTTTTGTG
>JAPLHM010000323.1 GCA_026389635.1 Chloroflexota bacterium
TCGGGCTTGATCCCCTGTATATCGCCAACGAGGGTAAACTGGTGGCCGCTGTGGACGATGGCGATGCCGCGGGGGTACTGTCAGCCATGCGGGAGAATAAATACGGCCGCCAGGCGGCGGTAATTGGAAAGGTGACGTCCGGGCACAGGGGCAGGGTGGTAATGAAGACAAGCATAGGTTCATCTCGCATCGTCGATATGCCCGTTGGCGAGATACTGCCGCGCATCTGCTGAACAAGCCATGAAACAGGGCATAATGGTACTGGGCATCGGCAATCTGCTCTGCCGCGATGACGGCATCGGCATCCGCATCGCCGCGGAGATGCAGTTCCCGGGCAAATATAGCGGAATACGTATCATCGACGGGGGTAGCGACCCCGACCTTTTTGCAATTGATCATAGTGGATGCGCTGCGGGGAGGCGGCCACCCGGGCGACATCTACCGGTTGGACCTGCGTGAAGAGAATATTGCAGCGGGTCCGGCCGCTTCGCTGCATGGCATGGGCGTGCTCGACAGCCTCAAGCTGATGAGTCAGCTCGGGCAGCAGCTTCCGCAGGTGACGGTGATCGGCATCGAGCCGGCCGATGTTTCCCACGGCCTGCAGCTTTCACCCGTTATAGAGGCCATGCTGCCGACTATCATCATGGCTGTGGAAAGCGAGTTTGGACGGCCGGATTGAAATAGGCTGCCGGTTGTGCTTAAATTAAATTGCTGCGTAATTGCAGGCAGATAATACGGACCGCTGATTATGAGCCCCAAAGAATTTGTGCAGGACGTGAAAGACAAGGCCTTCATACGGCAGAAGGGGGCCTGTGCCCATTGCGGTGTCGCGGTAGGGGTGGATTCCGGCTAGTCATCACCCAGGACTATCCCCATTTCTCGGCCGACGGCGCGCCGCACTGACATTCCGGGCTGCCCCATTTCGCGCGGGCTGTCCTGTTAAGGTTTAAGGAAGCTGACCGTAGCGCCGGACATGGCGAACTTGTACTGGGTGCCCTGCATAACTACCTTCCATATTCCATAGCTTCCCGCGATGCGTCCACCTGACTGATCGAACGTGATAGAGCCGCTGGCCCCTGGATAATTACTTCCCACTGCCAGCAGGGCGTCTCTGACAGCCCCGCCGTTGTAAGTGTTGGCCTTCTGCAGGGCTGCCGCAATCATATTAACCCCGTCATAGATGGTATCGCAATAAACGGTGGGGTCGATTTGGTACGCGTTTTTGTAGTTGTAGGCAAAGGCCTTATACACCGTGGACTGCTCGTCCGGCACGGGTACCGTGCCAGTGACCGCCTTTTCCATGAATTTTGCGGCCTCAAGATATTTCTCCAGCGGCATATCATAAGATCCGTCAACCGCTATCCAGGGTAAATTTTCCATGCCTTCCTTGAGCGCCTGCGCGTAAACCACCGCCCCATCGGCGAACAGTCCCACGTGCAGCACGCAATCCGGCCCGGCTTCCTTAATGGTGTTGAGTTCCGACAGGTAGCTCAGCTTGGTCGGGTCGTACCTCAACGATGCTACAATCTCCGCGCTTCCCTTCAGGTAGCCTTTGGCCGTTTCTTCAATTCCCCTGCCGTAAACAGTATCCTGCACCAGCATGGCCACCTTTTTATATCCTTTGTCCTTGATTACCCTGGACACCACCGCGCCCTGCAGGGAATCGCCCGGGCAGACCCTGAAGGCCCACTTTGACCAGCTGTAACCACCCAGTGCGCTTGACGTTGCAGATGGTGACACCAGCAGCACCCCCTTGCTCTCAAGGTAGGGGCCTGCCGCCAGCACCGCTTCACTGGTATCGCAGCCAATAATGACCTGCACCTTTTGTTCTTCCACCAGCTTATTCACCGCGTACAGGGCGGTAGCGGCAGACGGCCCCTGGTCCTCCGTGATGAGGCGGAGCATTTTGCCACCCAGGCCACCCCGACCGTTGATCTCATTCACTGCCATCTGTGCAGCCTTGACCAGGTTGGGTCCCCCGGCAGGTGCGCTGGAAAGCGGCATGACACAGCCGATGAGTATCTCTGCCGGCAGTTCCTGCTGCGGGGCGCAGGCTGGAATCGAGCACAGGGCCAATACCGCGAAAATGGCTACAGTCAGGTAAACTGTTCTCATATCATACTCCCGGGCAAACCTATTGCCTGTTGCTGTAAAAGGATACCCACATTATATCACTTCCCGCCCGCTCCCATTACACGCTCCCATTACAGGTCTTTACAGGAAATTTCCCTGATGTTATACTGCGCTCAGAAATTCGCACTGGATTCGGATGGTACCGGGCTGCTTTTTGGCATGGGTGCGCAATGACAGACCGTACCGGCAGGAGGAGAACGCAAATGAATGGACATCTGAGGTGGTTCGCATGTTTTCTGGCGTTGGCACTCATCCTTCCATCGCTATTTTCCCTGGTAGTGCCCGGCAGGGCTCAGGCGGAAATTGATTGCCTGAATAAAGTGCACGTAAACGTGGCTGGTAGCGATTTTTGGGACGGTAGCGAGGCCACACATATACCTGAAACCAGCATCGGTCCCAAGCGGACCATCGGCGCTGGAATAACAGCGGTATGCGAAAACGGCACAGTCAGTGTCGCGGCCGGCACCTATGATTTGGAAGACTTCATCAAGATTAATAAGCCCTTGAATCTGGTGGGCGCGGGCAATGGTTCGACCATAATAAACGGCTCTTCCGACCCTGATGACGAAGTCATCGGCATTTACAGTTCAAATGCCAATGTACTTATCTCAGGTTTTACCATACAAAACGGGAACTGGAATGGTATCTATGTAGATTATGATGCCGTGAATAACACTATAACCATAAATGATTGCGTCATAACTCACAATAACAGCACAAATTTCGGCGGAGGAGTTGGCATCGAAGGAGGACTTGCCCTGGACGAAGGAGTTGCTGGCGTCGAGGGATTTGACACTATCGGTAATAACGTCGTCACCATGAACCGATGCATAATCAGCAACAACACAGTCGTGGCCGGTAACCATAATCTTCAAGGCACCCAAAGCCGCCGTGCAACGCAGCAGAATTTAGGAGCCGGACTTGAAGTGAATGGAACGCCAGGTTTTGGTGGCGGAATAGCCGCCTTCAGATGCACACTTAACCTGAATCAGTGCATCGTCGACAATAATACTGCCACACTCGGAGGGGGCATATTTGCCGCCTATAATACGACACTCAATATGGACGGCTGCACGGTCAGCGGCAACTATGCAGACCAGTGGGGCGGCGGAATATTATATGGATTAGTGTCAATTGCAGATCCATCATCTTTTGGGGCAGTTTCAGAAGACTTTGCCACAGCAACTATCAACAACTGTGATATCGATAGCAACCTTGCCGGCAGGGCCGGCGGCGGCTTGTTCATTCTCGCATCGGGCCTTTTTAATGAATACTTAAGTAATCAAAGCGCCATCAATGGGGACAATGTACCCGGCGACAGCGGGACATACAACAACTTAGACAGTTTTTTATCTCAAAGCCAACAATTGGCCCGCGGGGGCTTTAGCCAGTCGCTTACAGGGGCAGTTAGCTTAAATAATTGTGCCATTACCAATAATGCGGCTATGAGATGGGGCGGAGGGATGGCCTCGGCTTTCAGCCTGTATGAGTTGAAAGGATGCACATTCAGCGGAAATGCCGCAGGCAGACTGGGTGGCGGTATAGGCACTTTTCTAAGTTTGGGCGAACTGATTAATTGCACTATCAGCGGGAACAGCTTGACCTATCCGGATGTACCGGTTGGTTTTGCCTACAGACTTGCCACGTCTAATCCGGTTGGAGACGGGGTTTTGAGCGCCAGTGCTACATTGCCTGCGGTCTCCAATGCCGGCGGCGGCATGGGAATGATTGTAAGCTTTACCTACTTTGAATGCGACACTATAGCCAATAATGTGACGGGCAGCGACAACAACTCGTATGGCGGCGGGCTTTTTAACTCCAGGGGCTCCATCAATGGTTTAGTCAATACTATAGTAGCAAATAACACGGCCGTCCAAACAAGCACCAATAACTGCTTGAATAGAGGAACCATAATATCCCTCGGGCATAATATCGACAGCCAGAACAGCTGTGGCTTTACCGATCCTACCGACCAGGTCAATACCAACCCACTGCTGGGTTCACTGGCGAATAACGGCGGGCCGACTTTCACCTGTGCCGTGGGCACCGACAGCCCTGCCTTCAACCGTGGAGATAACAGCAACGCGCCGGCCACCGACCAGAGGGGAGTTACCCGGCCCCAGGCAGCCTACTGCACCATCGGCGCCTACGAGGTCGGCCTTAATAAAAGCGCCAGTACGACAGTGGCTACAGGGCAGGGAAATGCGACCCTTGCCACAGATATCGGCGGCATAACAGACCTGGTGGCCTACAACCAGCTGGATTGCCTGGGGGCCCAGGGCTTAGTAGGTGGGAGGTTTATCTTCCCATTCGGTTACTTCGCCTTCAAAATAGTGGGACTCGCCCCCGGCGCAAAGGCGACTATCACCATCACGCTGCCCTCTTCCATTCCTGCAAGCGCTTTATATTACAAGTGCATCAACGGTCAATCAGTGGACTGCACATCGCTGCTGGGGCATAACAATGGAGACAACGTCCTGACCATCGCAATTACCGACGGCGGTTTAGGCGATGCCGATGGACTGGCGAACGGCACAATTAACGACCCGGGTGGTCCGGCTATAATGTCAGTTACACCACCACCGATAGCTTCGCACTCGTCAAGCGTCCTGCCCCCAACATCTGCACCAATCCTGCTGCCCAACCTGATCGTGCAGAATGCCTCGCTCTCCGCGTCCAAAGTATCCGCGGGCGGCGATGTGACCATCAACGCCACCGTGGCCAACCGTGGAACGGTCAACGGTACAACGATCATCAAGCTGTATGTCAACGGCCAGGAGGAAGCCAGCCGTTCCGTGACCGTTGAGAGCGGAAAGACGGTACCCTTGAGTTTCACTGTCGCCAGGTCACAGCCGGGCAACTACAGTGTATACGTGGGCGGTGTGTCGGCCGGCAGCTTTGCTGCAGATGACGTATCAGAGCCCAACGTCATACTCTTCGTCAGCGCAGGATTTGTCCTGGCCGCCCTGGTGCTCGGCATAATATATATGCGCGGGAGGCGGCAATACCGCTAAGACGCCTGTACACGTAAGCATAGAGCATCGCCCCCATGGCTATGTATTAGACCCGTTGCCGGTAGCGGCATGCGGCGCCGTGCGTGGTTTGTCCACTGCACCAGCGACTACAGATTTTCCTGTGCAATCGATAGGTTTTTACTGATTTGAACAATCAATGTAAAATAGTCGGGTAAAGCCTGGCCATTTCCTGTTATTGATTAAGGGCAAGGGATCATAGGAGGGAGGATGCAGGTGACTCGGAGCGATTTTATGGACGTGATTTCCGACGGGACAGATGTCCTGAGAATATTGCCGGAGGCGGCGGCAGAACTCTGTACCGCCCTTTTTAGAAACTCGCCGGCCGGTATCTACATCACGCGCGACGGCAAGTTTATTTACACCAATATAGAGTTCCGCCACGTCACGGGCTATAGCCAGGACGAGTTGTCCGGCAAGGACTACCAGCGTCTGATCAATCCGCGCTACCGCCAGATGCCCAAGCAGAACATGGCCTCTTTATTCGAGGAGGACGAGGGCACCAGCCACCAGTTCAAGATAACCACCCGCGAGGGCAAGAAGAGGTGGATTGAGGAGAAGATAACCTATTTCAAATACGGTGGCAACTGGCTGACGCTGGGCCACTGGCTGGATATATCGGAGCACCACTCGGTGGAAAAGTCCTGGCGCGAGGCTGAAAGGCGCTTCCAGTTAGCCTTCGAGGACCTCTCCACCGGCCTGACCATCATCAGCACAGATGGCATTTTCCTCAAGGTCAACAAGTCCTTCTGCGATATGGTGGGATACGAGGAAGGGGATATATTAGAGAGCCGATTCGATGACGTGCTGCCTCCCGTGGAGAGGGAAACAGGCGGCGATATCATGGCGGTCTTCCTCTCCTTAGATAAGCCCGAATTGCCGGTGCAGCGGCGGCTGCAGGCCAGGGATGGACGCATCCTGTGGACAGCCATGAGTATATCGCTGATCGGGGATAATGAGGCGGGCCCGTCATATTTCATCGTCAATTTCCAGGATATAACCGAGCGGAAAAGGATAGAGGACGGCCTGAGAGAGGAGGAACTCCTTTACCGCCGGGTGGTGGACCTCGCTCTGGAACCGGTGGCCGTCACAGACCTCGATTGCCGCATCACGCACGTTTCAGAAAACCTGCTGAGTTTGCTGGGGCGCCGTAAAGAGGACTTGCTGGGGAATGGCTTGGAGAGTCTTGTGCCGGCCTCCCCGGGCCAGGATATCCGGACCCGGGTCATGGACATCGTCAGTAAAGGCCAGCCGGCGGAGACTGAAATCACACTGCGAAGGAATGACGGATTGCCGCTGCCCTGCAGCATGAGAGTAGCCTGGATAGATAACGACCTGGGAAACCCTGCCTGCCTGGTCCTCAGCTTCAAGGCGGGTGCAATAACGGCGGAACAGCCGTCTGCCGGCGTACCCCCTGATGCACGGCCTGCAGCCACGCCCTGCGAGGAGCCGCCGCAGGCGGGCATACCGTTTGACATAGCCCCCAACGCCGCCATACTGATTGACAGGGACACCACGATTGCCGCGGCCAACGCCGGCTTCGAGGTTCTCTCCGGCTATACAAAACAGGAAATCGAGGGCAAGAAGAGCTGGATAGAATTCGTGTCCGGCCAGGACCATGCCAGGCTGAAACGCTATCACCTGCTGCGCCAGATCGACTCCGAAACCGCCCCCAGCACCTACGAATTCAAGTTCGCCTGCAGGGACGGGTCCAGCAGGGACGTAGTCATATTTATCAACCCCGTGCCGGGCACGGGACAATTGTCGGCAACCCTTATCGACCTTGCCGCGCACAGGAGGGCCGATATAGCAGAGAAAGAGCCTCGGGACGAGAGCTGACCGGGTACAAGGTGGTACGGGCGCACGCGCAGGGCGGCTACCAAATGATCAAACAGGTGGATTTTATAGCTGTGGCAGGCCGTCTCTTTGCCTGAGCGCTTCATACATAATCACGGCGGCTGCCACCGACGCGTTGAGCGACTTGATCTTGCCCTTCATGGGTATGGAGGCCACCCAATCGCACCTTTTGCGCACCAGTTCGGACAGGCCCTGGCCCTCACCACCGATCACTATGGCCACGGGCAGGGTGAAATCCAGTGCGCGGTAATCAGCCTGCCCGTCCATGTCTATGCCCGTGACCCACACACCATTTTTCTTGAGGGTAATAACCGCCTGTGAGATATTGGCCACCCTGGCTATATTTACATATTCCACGGCCCCGGCCGAGGCTTTGACCACGGCCGGCGTGATGCCGGCAGCCCTTCGCTCGCGTATGACTACCCCATGAACAGCGGTGGCCTCGGCGGTCCTCAATATGGCGCCCAGGTTGTGGGGGTCCTCAATACCGTCCAGCACCAGGTACAACGGCGGGTCGGGCCTGGCCCGCGAGACGGCCATCAATTCGCCCAGGTCCAGAAATCCTTTAGCTTCGGCGAAGGCGATCACCCCCTGGCTTGAGCCGGTAGAGCCCTGCTTTTCGATGACCTGCCTTTCAACGAACTCCACCGGGACGCCCCTGGCCCGCGACAGGGTTAATATCTGGTCTACGGCCCCGGTCCCTTTGATGTTGCGGTCCAGCAGTATCCTGCTGACCGGCCGGCCAGCCTTGAGGGCCTCGATCACCGGGTTCCTTCCCTCGATTACCTCCACGTCCACCCGCCTGTCAGTTGCCGGGCATCTCGCAGATGCTGACGATGCGCTCCTTGTTAAGCGCAACAAAATCGAAACGGGACCGGTTCCCCGGCATAGACGGTTCTATCTCCGCCCGTGTCAGGGGCATAAAACGGTCTTCTGTTTCCAGTGTGTCGGTTATCTGACCCCAGGTGTCGATATAGATACAGCCGTTCATCCTGTAAGGGGTGGCCGCAGCCCCGGCGGCATAGGCCATTATTGTAACCGGCAGCTTCTCCCTGAATGGGTAAGTGGTGAGCGGTTTACCGGGCGTGATGCTCATGGCCTGCGCTACGAATATTATATTGTTTTTTGATATGTGCAGGCGGGGTATTGTCGTTGTGCCGCCTTTAAGATCCGTGATTGTGACGTCCGAAAGGGGCAGGAAATCCCTTATCCTGGACCGTGTTTCCGCCTTGACCCCTTCGTTCAGGGCGTCTATCAGGCGCTGGCTGAAATCGCAGCGGAGGCTTCCGCTGAATACCAACTCCCCCGTGCATACCAGCACATCGAACTGCCGGTAAAGCTCGGAACTTACTGATTCAGGATCCATCGAAATTCCCCTCTGCCCTCTGCTTGCTGCAAAGGAAATCTGTGTTTATATACTATGGCAGGAGCAGGTTGCCCTGTCAAGCATGCCGGCGGGGCATAAACTTTTCTTCCCGCCCTGCGTTATACATGGCACGACACCCACTAAAGGAGGTATCAATGTGCACTTAAACAGGGTGATCACGGCAAACCCCACGAGATTATTTTTTCAGGAGGTTAACAATTTGAAACGCATTTTTGCAGGTCTTCTCACACTTTTCATGGGGACCGTAATGGTACTGCCAGCCACGGTGCCGGCGCAGGCAGATTCCGTCAACTTGGACCCGGCCGCGCCGGTAACGATACCGGCGCTGATGATCAAGGTTGAAAATACAATTCAGGCGGGTCAGCCGGCAACCATCACTGTTTTGAGCAGGAGCAGCAACGAGACAATTGCAGGAGCCCCGGTCTACGCCATAAAAACGGGCGGGAAGGTCGTCCCGGCCGGCCCGGGCAATTCTACTGCCACTGACGGCGAGTTTGAAGCTCTTATGAAGCCCGCCGGCATATTGATCGGTACCACCGGCATCGACGGCACGGTATCGGCTACCCTGGCTGTGGCCGGACGGTACCTTCTAATAGCCACCAAAGACGGCTTTATACCCGGCTTCGCCAGGTTACAGGTCAAGGAGGAAGGCAACAAGGCCAGGCTGAGCCTGAAGGCTACACCCTCCTCCCCGGCAGGCCAGCAGGTTACAATCAGCGTGACTGACAGAATATCAAACCAGGCAACGGAGAACGCCACCGTTTACGCCCTCAAAGTGGAAAACGGCAAGGATATAAAACAAAAGCCTCCCACGGCTAATAACGGCAAGGCCGTGCTAAGCCGGGCCTTGAACAACACCGAGATGGTTAGGGAAAAGGGTGTGCTGGTCGGCAGCACCGATAGCGCCGGCCAGGTCACTTACAGCTTCCCTACACCCGGCCAGTATATCCTGGCGGCCTTTAAGGCGGGCTACCTTCCCGATTTCGCCAGGATCAATATCCGGCAGGTGGCCGCAGTAAACCCCGTCCCCGTTCCGCAAACGACCACAACAACTACGACAGATCAGTAAACACGGGATATAGACAAAAGGGCGGGACTGAAGCCCCGCCCTTTTATTTTGCCTGCCATTGCGAGCAAAGCGAAGCAATCCTTATACTGCGGGGGTGTACCTTCAGGTGCACCCGTTTGGGCGGGCGGGTTTGAAAACCCGCCCCTACAGATTATGAACAGCTAAAGTTCCACGACTGTCGCACCGGTGCTGCCTTCGTAGCGGCTGCCCGTGCGGTAGGACTTCACCAGGGGATGGCCTTTAAGCTCGCGCATTACGGCCTGCCTGAGTATGCCCGTCCCTTTGCCGTGCACGATCTTCACTTCCCTCAGCCCCGCCATGCAGGCATCGTTGAGATACCCGTGGATGAGGGTAAGGGCCTCGTCAACGGTCAAAGCGTGCAGGTCGAGTTCCGGGCTGATATCAACTTTCCCGGCGGGAACATCGTTTCCCTCAAAATAAACCTGCCTTTTACGTCCCATGCATCATCATTCCGCCCTGTGAAAATCCAGCCTCAGCACGCCCTGGGTGGCGGTCGTGACCTTGACGCGGTCATCGATGCGCCATCCGACAACCCAGACCACCTGCGCCGGTGACCAAACTATGGGCACGCTGCCGCGCCACGACCGCGGTATGGCGGAGTCAACCATGAAATCCTGCAGTTTACGGCTGTGAGCCATCCCCAGGGGATGGAAGCGGTCCCCCGCCCTGCGGCCCCTCACCGTCAACCGCTTGCCCACCCTGGCTAAATCAAAGCTGGCGCTGAATATGTCATCATCCTTGAAGAAATTTTCTCCCATGACGGTGGCGGTCACCCGCCAGCCGGGCAACCTCGTCTCGCCCGGTACATTAAGCGAGTAGTCGCGGTCCAGTGCCGGCCAGGGGCAGGCCGCAGAACCGGCCGCCGCTATGACCATGCGGTTGCGCTCGTTGGCAACCACCATGCCCCCCGGCAGGTTCACACTCCTGCCCGTATTTGAAAACAGCAGCCTGACCAGGGAATCAACGTGCGCAGCCTCGATATCCCTCAGGCTGCCGTAAGACTGCTCCAGCACTATGCGGAAAACCCGCCTCTGCAGGGCCAGCGGCAGACTCCGCAACTTGCCTGAATCGACGCAGGTCAGGCACCCCTCGCTTGTGACTGCCGCGCCGCAGACGGCAGCGGCCTGTTCATCCATAAAGGCGGCGTCCTCGCCTGCCAGGTCGGCCAGCCTCACCAGCGCGCTATCAATATCTGCATTGTATTGTCTCAGCAGCGGTATCAACTCGAGCCGGATACGGTTGCGCAGGAAGCGTACCTGCTCGTTGGAAGTATCGATGCACGGATTCAGGCTATGGGCAGCGCAATATGCCCCGGCCTCCTGCCTGGTAACCTCCAGCAGGGGCCTGATCACCCAGATGCCATCCTCCCCGACCCCATACGGTATAGGCGCAGCCGCTTTCAGTCCGCGCAGGCCCTGTATGCCGGAGCCGCGCAGCAAATGCATGAGCGTGGTCTCCACCTGGTCATCCCTCGTGTGGCCGACCGCCACCCGCCTGGCCCCCACCTGGCGGGCCGTGCTTTCCAGGAAACGGTATCTCACCTCGCGCGCGGCCTCTTCCAGGGAGGTTTTGCTCTTTAGCCTCCATTCAGCCACGTCCCTTTTTTCGATTGTAGCGGGGATGCCGAGGGATGCCGCCAGGCTCCCAACATAGCCGGCATCGGCCGCCGACTCATCTCCGCGCAGGCCGTGGTCAAGGTGCGCCATGTGCAGTTGAATATCCAGCGTTCCCCTGAGGTTATTGAGCGCATGAAGCATGCAGACCGAGTCCGGCCCGCCCGATACCGCCACCAGCACCTTCTCACCGCCCGACAACAAACCATATTCCCTGATGAAACTGCTTACACGTTTTTCGAGGGTATTGCTGCTCAAAGGCAAATTATTTCTCCTTCAAGTGACAGGTGTCACTCAGCAACAGCAGGCGCGGTTGACAACCTTCCGTGAATTCTAAAATAGTCCGGCTGCCGGGCTGTATGCGCACACGTACCAGGTTGGTCAGGGGCATACCCAGCGCCGTGCACACAACCGTGGCAGTCACGAAATAGTGGGAGACAACAGCCACGCTGCCGCCCGG
>JAPLHM010000303.1 GCA_026389635.1 Chloroflexota bacterium
GCCGAAGGTGAATTTACCATTAGAAACCAGGTTATCCGAGGCGGTTAGCAATTCCCTCTGCCGGTATTCTGCCATTCATTACCCCCTATCGCATGATGGAGCCAGCGGTGCGAGTCGAACGCACGACCGGCTGTTTACGAAACAGCTGCTCTACCACTGAGCTACGCTGGCACGCGAAGCTAATCTTCCGGGATATTATATGGGAGCAGCAGGCTATTGTAAACGCTGCGGCGTCAGGCAGCTTTATAACCGATCAACACTCAACCCGAGTCCTGCTGCCGCCTCAATAGCATGACCAGTCCGAACACGAATGATATCGCTATCAGGACAACTATCACGATAAATAATGCGTTATTGGCAGTGACTGCTTCGACCTTGAAGCTGCCGGCCGGTTGGCCGTCTACGGAGACCGTATAGTCGCCGGGCTCGCGCCGCGCTGTGCTGAAGGTCAACTGGGAAGAACCGCCGCTGTCCACGGTCACTCCCTGCGTTGATTCTACCTTCCCGTTTACATACAGCGTGACCTCCTTGCTGCCGTTAACGGGGCCGCTATTGGTTAGATCTGCGGTTACTGTGACGGGCGTGCCGGGTGTGACTGCCCTGGCCGAGAGCCTGGCGCTTTGAACCGTGATGGCGGGAAGCGCACCGGGTGAGGCCGGCACCGTTGTGGCTGCCCCACCAGAGCCGTGAGATCCAGTTGGCATCTGCGGTATTACGCTGAACCCACCGGTCAGCGTGGCGGTGCCACCGGGCGTAGTCACCGACACATCCCTGTTTCCCGGCATGGCGCCCGGCTCAATATTGATATTCGCCGTTATCTGCGTGGCGCTATCCACCGTGAAACTTGACCCTATGCGTTCGCCGAAACTGACGGCGGTGGCCCCATCAAAATTGTTGCCTCGGAAGGTGATAACCTGGCTTAACCCCCACAGCCCGCTGGCAGGATTGACAGAGGTGATGGCCGGGGCTGTTTTTTGCCTGGTATTATTAAGGTTTATCAACCCGTATCCCCTGTCGTTATCAGGTGTATTGGCCGGCTGAAGCAGCGCTTTGACCGCTGAAGGGTTGCCTTTCAAGCCCGGATAAGCCTGCATAAGTATGGCAGCCGCACCGGCCGCGATGGGTGTGGCCATGCTGGTCCCCTGCATCACGTAATAGTCGGCAGGCAATCCGCCGCTGCTGCTATCAGATATAGTGTAGCTATTCAGGGGATTGGACCTGTCACGGCAGGATATGATGGCGCTGCCGGGGGCAACCAGGTTGGGTTTCTGCGGCGCTCCTGTATCAACCCTCGGCCCACGGCTACTGAAACTCGATACTTCGCCTAACGTCTCTCCGAAATTCCACTGTGTCCCGGTGTAATCGGTCCATGACCTCCTGCTGTTAAATGATCCCACGCAGATCACGCTGTCCGCCTCGCCCGGGCTTCCTAAGGTGTAATACAGGTCAGGGGACGCAAATTCGACCTTGCTGCCGGCTACGGCAAAATTGGTTAAATAATACACGTGAAAATCCTGGTCTCTGGCTGATGCATTGCCCACCTTTATATAATAGGTCTGATTCCCAGCCGGGATTAAATTATTCCACAAATTATACCTCTGCTCCGTGCCACGGTCGCTTTCCCAGCGGGGAGAGTTCAACGTGGTGAGCGCAACTTTTGCAGAATCGTAATACTGGAGGGTCAGTTCGTTGTTTACGCCCAATCCGTCATACCAGACCAGGTTATGATACAGCATGCAGTTATTTCCGTCGGAACCCGTTACGTTGACCTGGATAAAATCAGTGCTTTCGCCCGCTTTCACCGTATCGCGATAATGCCATTTGCCGGCAGCTTCATTGCCTGCTGATATAAAGACCGCGGCGCCCCTGCTGACGGCGTAATCGGCGGCCTGGCTATTTGCATCACTGCCGTCGTGGTGAGGGCTCCACCAGCCGTAGCTCATGCTTACAATGTTGGCGCCATATATGTCCACGGCGGCCTTCAGGGCAGCACACATGGCCGCTTCGGATGCGCCCCCGTTGGTATTATTTCCAATCTTGATGAATACGAGTTCGGCGCCGCTGGCCATGCCCTTATATTTGCCCCCCGAGAGGGTCCCCCTTCCCAGGACACTGCCGGTTACATGCGTGCCATGGCTACTGCCTCCCGGAATTGGCGAAGTGACATTGTCCCCGATAAGAGGATACGCCCAGTAATCTTTGGCCACCACCGGACCTGGGATATCAGGGTGCGTTGTGTCCAGGCCTGAATCGAGTACCGCTACCCTAACGCCTACCCCGTTGTACCCGCCCGACCAGTAGGAGCCGGCATTGATAAGCGCCGCTGCCTCATCATTGAGCGGGTAGGACTGCCCTTCCGCGCTGTCCAGTTTGATGACATAGGTTTGGGCGGCCAAATCATTTACCCTGTCGACCGGGACAAGGGCCGTCACAAAACCCCGGGGATGCGTACCGACAGGGGGTATCCAGCTATCGGCATCGACCGTAGTGCCAAGGGAGGCCATACCTGCTATCTGCGCAGCACCCGGTTTGCTGTTCATGTAGATAAAAACGCTCACGTTGAAGGGGTCCAGGGACTGCCCCTGCAACATACCCTTTAAAAGAGGCTGCCTCGTCGCTGTCCTGGCATCTATAGCCATAAGCAGGCTGCTGCTGATTTTTGAGCTTGGATCGTCGGCACTCATCGAGGCGGGCTGGAAGAGGAAACAACTTAATAGTGTAAATACAAGGGCTATAAGGCCAAGGACATGCCATATGTTTCTCATACCTTCACCTCGTTAAATATTAATATTACTTAGCCAGTATGCCCATGATACCCTCAAAGTTCAGTAAGTATGCGCAATTTGCCGGAATAGCTGCAGATATGATTAAGGGCAATCCTGGCAATAACGGAAGGAAACACCACATGGTAAAGGTCATGGTCTGCTTTATATCCATGATGGCCTTGCTGACCTTCATACCCGCAATTATAGACCATTTACAGAAAATAACAATTGAGCCTGACACCCGGCCTGACGGGCCCGGGCAATGGCAGCGCACGAACCTCTGCTGATGCACAAGCATATAAAAAGAGGGCGCAGGCAGTGACCGTCCCGTGGTATAATCGGCCGACAAATTCACACATTTGACGGGGTGGATAATGAGAAATATTTGGCGGGTCCTCAGCATATTAGTCCTGGTATTTACATTATTCAGTTGTTTCCTTTTTCAACCCGGCCCGATGGCTGCCGACGATCCTGACTCCAAGATCAGTAGCAGCCTGACTATGGCAATAGATGCCCGGGCAGCGCCTGTGCAGCCTCTTTTAAGTGGGGCATTGCAGGAGCCGCTCCTGGACCCGTTAAATGTGAGTGTTTTTATCTACACCAACAGCAGGCCGGATGCCGCGCAAGTAGCGGACATGGCCTCAGCCGGCGTTACCGCCTATGCGGATAGCTGGATACCGCCCGTCGGGGAGCATCCGCAGGGATTTATTACTGCCACCGTCCCCGTCGACAAAGTAAACGACCTGGCGGCTAAAAACTACGTTGTCAGGTTGGACAGTGCAGAGCGTCAGTCCTACCGCATGAACGACCTGGCGGCATACAATATCAAGGCCGCCGCCTTCTATTCCGGCGGGTACACCGGCGCGGGCGTGAGGGTAGCGGTCATCGATGACGGGCTGGATACCACCAACCCCGATTTCCCAACCCCTAAATTTGCCAAAGACTACTGGCAATATCCCATCATCGGGGACAACGTCACGTCGCCAAATGCCGGCGGCAGCGCGCACGGCACGCATGTATCCGGCAGCGTACTGGGCAGGGGGACCCTTTCGGGCGGCACATACAAGGGCATAGCCAGCGGCGCGGACTTCGTATTTATCAAAATAGGGAACAATACCACCGGCAGCGCGTCCGACGCCGCCATGTGCGGCGCATTGAGGGATGCCGTGGAAAGGTACGGCGCCAACATAATCAGCATGAGCTTCGGCGGGTGGAGCCCGCATCATGATGGCACTGATGCCAACTGCCAGGCCGCCGATTACGCCGTCAGCAAAGGGGTCACGGTCTTCATATCGGCCGGCAATGAGGCTGCTAAGGCCAGGCATTACAAAGGTACGGTGAGTGCCGGCGGCGCCACTGGTTTCATCCGGGTGGATGTAACCGGTTCCAATGGGACCAACTGCACACTGATGCACAACCTGGTCTGGTATGACGGGTTGGGCGTGCACAACGAACTGACCCTGCAGTACTACGATTCCTCGTTCACCGAAATCGATACGCAGAACTGGCCGCGCCAGGAGAGCACCCGGGGCACAGAGCAGAGATACTATAGTTGGGGCTACCCTTTCAACTTCGTGCCGG
>JAPLHM010000063.1 GCA_026389635.1 Chloroflexota bacterium
GGAATGGGACTGGAGGGCGCGGTCAAGCACGGCTTCAGGAAGGAGCTTGAGGCTATTAAGGACGCTGCCGAACGTGAATCGACCTACAAGTTCTTGGTGGAGCAGGCCTACGCCATGGGCAAGGGCATGAACATGGCCTCCTATATGGAGATCGATGCCGTGATCGACCCCGCCGAGACACGCCGCTGGATTATGCGCGGTGTGAAATCAGTGCAGGATAAAATCCCCAGGGAATCAGGGCGGTCGTTTGTGGATCCGTGGTAAACTCTTATTTAATCAGCTTGCGCGCCTCGGCCTCGACCGTCCGGGAGACGTCTCTCAATGGTATATTCTTTTCGGCGGCAATCTTCTTGCACTCGTCGTATTCAGGTGCGATGCTGACCACCTCGTCCTCGAAGCGCTTGACCTTAACCCTTACCTTCCCGTAGCTTGACTCAAACTCAACCATATCGCGGCCGGCTATGTGGCGGAATATGGGGCGCACCCTTATGCCCAGCGTGGAGGTCTCGCGCATAATAGTCTCCGCCAGACGTGACTCGTCATCGCCGGGGGCCAGAACGCTCAGCATCACGGCTGGACGGTTCTTTTTCATCTGGATGTGCGTGAGCCAGACGTCCAGCGCGCCCTGCGCGAACAGCTTATCCATTACGTAGTCGTATATCTGCGGGTTCATATCGTCGATGTTGGTCTCCAGCAGCACCAGGCCCTCGTGTCCGTCGTGATCAGGCGCCTTCCCGATCCACAGGCGCATGACGTTGGGATACTCATCGGCATTCAGACTGCCCGCGCCGTAACCTATCTTGTCCAGGTTCAGCTCAGGCCGGCGGAAATCCGCCAGGGTGGTGATAATAGCCGCGCCCGTGGGGGTCACAAGCTCCCTGCCATTCATGGCGGCGTGGCAGGGGTTGACTACAGGCGCCTGCCTGCGGGAAATCAGTTCCAGCGTAGCTGGCGCCGGCAACGGAAGCGCGCCGTGGCGGCACTCTACAGAGCCCCCGGCCACCGGGAAGGGGGACGAGAAGAATTGCGTTATCCCCAGCAGGTCGAAGCCTATAACGGACGCCACGATATCCACGATGGAATCCACCGCCCCGATCTCGTGAAAATGCACCAGTTCCAGCTTCACTCCATGGATTTTAGCCTCGGCCTCGCCCAGGTCACGGAATATATCCAGCGCACGCTTTTTTACATCATCCGAGAGTCTGCTGCCCGCGATCAGTTCCACGATATCTCCGTAGGAGCGGTCGGGCTGTTTGACCCTGTCGTCGGTTATCACCCTTGCCCGGGTGGCCGTCATGGCTCCCCGCCTGACCTTTTCGGCCGTGACCCTGTAACCCTCCAGCGGCAGCCTGCCCAACTCTCTCTCCAGGTCCGTCACAACAAGGCCGGCGTCCAGCAGCGCTCCAAGTATCATATCTCCGCTGCAGCCGGCGAAAAGGTCGAAGTACGCTGCCTTTCCCATAAAATAACCTGCTATGGATTCATGCTGCCCATCTGGTAGCCCGCCAGGTCGACGGTGACGTGTTTGTAACCAAGTTGCCTGACAGCTTCAATAGCAGCTTCACGGTT
>JAPLHM010000169.1 GCA_026389635.1 Chloroflexota bacterium
CCAATATATATCCCAGAAGGCCCGGGACATCTCGCCCTCGGGCATCAGGAAGTATTTCGACCTGCTGTCCTCCATGGACGGCGCTATCTCGCTGGGCGTGGGCGAACCTGACTTCGTGACGCCCTGGCCCATGCGCGAGGCAGGTATCACGGCCATCGAGAAAGGCTTCACCATGTACACCTCCAACCGGGGCATGCCCGACCTGAGGGACGCCATTGCCAAATACCACCGAAAATTCTATGGCCTCAGCTACGATTCCCATAGTGAGATTTTAGTAACCACCGGCAGCAGCGAGGGCCTCGACCTGGCCTTCAGGGCCATTATCGACCCGGGGGACGAGGTCATCATGTCCGACCCGCATTACGTGGCCTACCCGGTTTGCGTATCCCTTGCAGGGGGCGTGCCGGTGCCCGTGCCCACCTACGAAAAAAACAACTTCGAACTGATGCCGGCGGATGTAAAGAAAAAGCTGACGCCCAAAACCAAGGCCATACTGCTGAGCTTCCCCTCCAACCCGACAGGGGCTGTCATGCCCAGGAAGCTATTGCTGGAGATCGCCAAAATGGCCGTTGAACACGACCTGCTGGTGGTTTCCGACGAGATCTACGCCCGCCTGACCTACGACTCCGAGCACACCTGCATGGCCAGCCTGCCCGGAATGAAGGAAAGGACAGTTTTGATCGGCGGGTTCTCCAAGGCCTTTGCCATGACCGGTTGGCGCGTGGGGTTCACGCTGGCCAACACTGAAATTACGGAGGCCATGCTCAAGGTGCACCAGTACACCATGATGTGCGCGCCCATCATGGGCCAGTTAGCCGCCGTAGAAGCGCTCAAAGACAGCAACAACAAGGAAGTTGAGGCCATGCTGGCCGAATATGACCGGCGACGGCGAGTTATCGTCAAGGGGTTCAGGGACCTGGGACTTTCCTGCTTCGAGCCCAAGGGCGCTTTCTATGCCTTCCCCAACATCACGTCCACGGGCATGACGTCCGAGGAGTTTGCCGAGGGACTGCTGACTGAGGAGAAGGTGGCCGTGGTGCCGGGTTCGGTATTCGGTAAGTGCGGCCAGGGCTACGTACGCTGCTGCTACGCCACCTCCATGCCCGAGATCGAGGAAGCCCTCAAAAGGATCAAGAAATTCCTGGCGCGGCACCGCAAGAAGAAGTAGCTACTTCTGCTTGAGCCAGCCGCGGAATGCGCGGCTGAGACCGGGATTAGCGGCGACGATCTCCCTGTCATTTATCGTGGCCCGGCGGCCTGAAAAATCAGTCACCTCGCCGCCTGCTTCCCTGATGAGGAGCAGTCCGCTGGCCGAATCCCACGGGAAGAGGCTCTTGTGAAAATACAGGCTCAGCCGTCCACAGGCCACATAGGCCATGCCCAGGCTGGAGGAGCCGAGCAACTTCATGCAATGGATTTTCGGCCACAGCCTCGTTGCCATATCCAAAAGTTCGGCGCTCCTGCCCGCGTCATAGCCCAGGTCCACGCCTACCGCGGCATCCCCCAGGTCAGCGACGTCCGCCACACTCATTCTCCTGTTATTCAGGTAAGCGCCTTTGCCTTTTACCGCCCGGAAAATCTCGTTGCGCATGGGGTCGAGGGTTATCCCCAGCACCACCTCGCCGCGCCGGGCAAGGGCGATATTCACGCAGAATAAAGGCAGCCCGAAATGGAAATTGTTGGTGCCGTCCAGCGGATCGATTATCCAGACATATTCGCTGTCCCCCTGCCTGGTCCCATCCTCCTCGGACATCGTCCCGTGCGCAGGGAAGGCGGCGTTGATGATCCGCAGTATAGTTTTTTCTGACAGCAGGTCGGCCTCGGTGACCAGGTCGCGCCTGCCCTTGACCCTTGTGACATTATGCTGGCCGTAGCGCTTCCGCAGTATTTGCCCTGCCTCGGCGGCGGCCTGCCGGGCCACCTGGTAGGCGGACTGACCCCCGGCGGATACCGGCGGTGAGGCGGCCGGTTTCTCAGGCATGCCGGCTGAGGCCCATCTTGAGCTTTACTTCGCCGACGGTCTGACGGGCTATAACCTGTGCGCGCTGCGCCCCATCTGCCAGGATGTCGTAAATATGCCCGGGGTCTTTTTCGAGTGCTGATCTCCTCTCACGGAAATCAAGCAGGCTGCTGTTGATGCCGGCGGCCAGCAGCTTTTTGCAGTCCACGCAGCCTATCCCCGCCACCCTGCACTGCGCCTCGATCTCTTCAGTACGCGGCTGGTTAAAATATTTTTGCAGGCTGAATACGTTGCAGACCTCTGGATGGCCGAGGTCGTTGCGCCGCTGCCGGGCAGGGTCTGTCACGGCCGTCTTTACCCTTTCCAGCGTCTCCTCCGGGGTGGCTGCCAGCTCGATGTGGTTGTTGTAGGACTTGCCCATTTTCTGCCCGCCGTCAAGGCCGCGCACCAGGGTATAATTGGTCAGTTTGGCCTGCGGCTCGGGAAAGGTGTCGCCGAAGATGAAGTTGAAGCGCCGCACTATCTCGCGTGTCATCTCCAGGTGGGGCAACTGGTCCTCGCCGACCGGGACGGCGTCCGACTTATACAGCATGATGTCTGCGGCCATCAGCACCGGGTAGCCGACCAGGCCGTAGTTTACGTTCTGCGGCTGCATCCTGGCCTTCTCCTTGAAGGTGGGCACGCGCAGCAGCCAGCCCAGCGGTGTGACCATGCCCAGCAGGGTGAACAGCTCGGTCACCTCTGGGACGTGCGACTGCACGAAGACGATGGACTTTTTGGGGTCGATGCCGGCCGCTAACCAGTCGAGCGTCATCTCGAAGATGTTCTGCTGAAGCTCCGAGGTGCTCTCAAGGGTGGTGAGCGCATGCAGGTCCACTATGCAATAGACGCAATCGTACTCTTCCTGCAGCCTGACATAGTTCTGAATAGCGCCGATGTAATTGCCTATGTGCTGCCTGCCGGTAGGGCGCGCGCCTGAGAATACCCGCTTCTTCATAACAGGGGGAAAGTGTATCACAAATGGGTTTACAGCTACAAACCGATGAATGAGGCAACCCTGTCATTGCGAAGGGCCGCAGGCCCTGCGGCAATCTATCCCGCCGCCGCAGCGGCCGCAACAATCCTTTCGTAAAAATGTCTTTGCGAAAGCCCTTTTATCCTGTCTTTGCGAGGAGCGCAGCGACGAAGCAATCTGTAGGGGCGTTCCTTCAGGTGCGCCCGTTCGGCGGGCGGGTTTAAAAACCCGCCCCTACATCGGGATGGATTGCCGCGCTATGCTCGCAATGACGAGGTTATAAGAAGATCGCAATGATGGGCTAATTACATTTTTTCGGGCGCGGTCATGCCCATGAGGTGGAGCGTCCTGGCCAGGACAATCCTCGCGGCCAGCACCAACTTCAGCCTGGCGGCTGTCAGGTCCGCGTCTTCGGAGATGACCCGGCACTGCTTGTAGAAGGAATGGAACACGGTGGCCAGGTCCTGGGCATAAAATGGCAGGTGATGCGGCTGGTGTGACAGCGCAATGGTCTCGATTATCTCCGGCATCTTAGCCATGCTGCGTATGAGGGTCAACTCGGGCTCGGAGGTCAGCAGTCCGGTATCACCTGCAGTGAAGTCGATGCCCTTCTCCGCCGCGCTGCGCAGGATGCTGCTGATGCGCGCGTGGGCGTACTGAACGTAATAGACCGGGTTGTCGGCGGACTGCTTGATGGCCAGCTCCAGGTCGAAGTCCATCTGGCTGTCGGCCGAGCGCGAGAGGAAGACGAAGCGGCAGGCATCGGGGCCGACCTCCTCCAGCAGCTCACGCAGCGTGATGATATCGCCGCTCCTCTTGGAAATCTTTACGGCTTCTTTGCCGCGCCTCAATGTCACAAGCTGGCAGATGATGATCTCAAGCCTTTGGGGTTCGATGCCCAGCGCGCCCAGCACCACCTTCATGCGCTGGACATGGCCCTGGTGATCAGCACCCCAGATGTCGATGACGCTGTCGAACTTCCTCACGGCGAACTTGTCGTAATGATAGGCGATGTCCGTGGCAAAATAGGTGGGGGTCCCGTCGGAGCGCACCAGGACGTTATCCTTGTCTTCGCCCAGGGTGGACGATGTGAACCAGGTGGCATTCTCCCTGTCCGCTATGTAACCGCCGTCCCGCAGCATTTTCAGTGTGCTGTCATACCGGCCGCTCTTAAACAGTCCCTGCTCGCTGAACCACACGTCGAAGGTCACGCCCAGCGTTTCGAGGTCCTGCTTGATCTGCAGCATTTCCCTCTCTATCCCGATCTGACCGATCTCGGCCACGGCACGGTCCTCCGGCAGCTCGAGGTATTTTTCCCCGTACTGCTTAACAAGATCCCGGGCCAGGTCTGTGACATAGTTGCCGTGATATCCGCCGGACGGCACCTCGGCTTCTTTCCCCAGGGACTGCAGGTAGCGGGCATACAGCGAACGATGGAACGCCTCGAGCTGGCTACCGGCATCATTGATGTAATACTCGGTGGAAACCCTGTAGCCGGCCGCTTTGAGGACGTTGGCCAGGGTGCTGCCCAGCACGGCCCCCCTGCCGTGGCCCACGTGCAGGGGCCCGGTGGGGTTTCCGCTGACGTATTCGATCTGGACGCTCTTATCCTCGAGCTGTATGTTACCGTAAGTGTCACCTGCCCGGCAGACAACATCTACCTGGCGGGCCAGCCGGCTTTTGCTCAGCGTAAAGTTGATAAATCCGGGGGGCACCGCCGCGACTTTCTCGAAATCATTGTCCGGCGGCATGTTGTCGACTATAGCTGCGGCCACGTCCATGGGCTTCATGCCGGTCAGGCGCGCCAGCTTGAGGGGCAGGCTGCTGGCGTAGTCCCCGTGCTCAGGCCTGGCAGGCCTCTCGATGGTTATCTCCGGCAGGCCGGCGTTGCCCACCAGCCCTTTTGCGGCGGCCCCGGCGAAGGCCTGCGCCAGCATCTCTGCCAGCCGTTTTTTGAAAGTCATGTTATCCCCCAAATGTTTCAGCGAAATTTGCCCGGGAACTGCCTGTTGCTCAACCAGGAGGTAATATTCTAATTGTTTTCTACGCTTTTATGCCAGATTCTATTATATTCCCGCGCTAAAAGCTCGTTTTCAACGGCTATCAGCCCGGGGTCTTTTTCAAACAGTATCACGGCTTCCCGGCGCGCCATTTCCAGCAGCTTTGTATCCGACAGCCTGGCCATCTTGAGGTCGGGCAGGCCGCTCTGGCGCGTCCCGAAAAACTCGCCCGGACCCCGCAGTTCAAGGTCCTTCTCGGCCAGGGCAAAACCGTCGGTCAGCTCCTCTATAGCCCTCAACCTCTCCTGCCCGTATTCCGAGGGGTTCTCGGACATCAGCATGCAATAGCTCTGGCTCTCCCCCCGGCCAACCCTCCCACGGAACTGGTGCAACTGGGAAAGGCCGAAGCGGTCGGCCGCCTCTACCAGCATCACGGTGGCGTTGGGCACGTCTATTCCTACCTCCACCACCGAGGTGGAGACCAGTATATCCAGCGCACCGTCTTTGAAAGCGTGCATGACGGCCTCCTTGTCAGCGCTTTTCATCCTGCCGTGCAGCAGTCCCAGCTTTAAATCGGGAAAAACCTCCCCTGAGAGTCGCTTATGCTCTGCTACGGCGGCCTTGACCTCCAGGCTTTCGGACTCCTCGATCAAGGGACAGATGATGAAGGACTGGCGCCCTTCCCTGGCCTGCTTCCTGATAAAATTGTATGCGCGCCGGCGGTCCTCCAGCTTCAGCCAGCGTGTCTTGATGGCCTGCCGGCCCGCCGGCATCTCGTCTATGGTGGATATATCCAGGTCGCCGAAGAGGGTCAGCGCCAGCGTCCTGGGTATGGGCGTGGCCGTCATGACCAGCAGGTGTGGGTTATACCCCTTCTGTTTCAACGCCGAGCGCTGCAGCACGCCGAAGCGGTGCTGCTCGTCTATCACCGCCAGGCCCAAACCGGCAAAGTTAACCCCTTTCTGCACCAGCGCATGCGTCCCCACCACGATATCAACCTCTCCACTTTTTATCAATCCATGTGTGCGGGACTTCTCCCTGGCGGCCAGGCTGCCCGTGAGCAGGGCAACCCTTATATCGCGCCGCATGATGTCTTTGAAGGTATAGATGTTCGATTCTCTGCTGCTTTCGTCCGATATGGCCGACAGCAGTCTGTGCAGCGTGGAGAAATGCTGCTCTGCTAATATCTCGGTCGGCGCCATGAGGGCGCCCTGGCAGCCGTTTGTCACCGCCGCCAGTAGCGCAACGGTGGCCACCACCGTCTTGCCGCTGCCCACGTCGCCCTGCAGCAAACGTGACATGGGCAGGTCGCGGCCGAGATCCCTGCATATCTCGTCTATGACCCTGTCCTGCGCGGAAGTCAGTTTAAAAGGCAAGGCCCCAATAAATCCATTAATATCTTTCCGTTCAATTTGGAATCCACGGCCGGGCTGTTGCTCCTGCCAGTCACGCTTCCTGCTGAGCACGCCGAGTTGCAGCAGGAAAAGCTCATCGAAAGCCAGCCGCTGGCGGGCCTTGTTCTGTGAAGCGTGATCAAGGGGATAATGGGCCTGCATTACGGCGTCCTTCAAATCCATCAGCCCGCAGCGCTGCCTCACCGGCGGCGGGAGGAATTCGGGAAGGCTACACAGGTATCCGTCCAGCGCGTTCCTGACTATGGCCCTGACCGACTTGGGAAAGAGACCACCTGTCAAAGGGTAAACGGGAACCAGGCGTCCCGTATGCAGCAGCTCTTTGTCGTCCACCACCTCCCACTCGGGGTTTTCGAAGACCTTGACGTAGTTGAACTCACCCACCCTGCCGCTGAGAGCAACTTTGGCATTGACTTTGAGCTGCCTGGCCAGCCACGGCTGGTTAAACCATACGGCGCGCACATTGCCCGTCGCGTCTCCCAGGACTGCCTCAGTGCTTTTCATGCGGCCCAGCATAACCTGGCGGGCCTCCCATACGTCGACAAATACCGTCTGTTCTTTACCGGTTTCAAGTGAGGACACAGTCCGGCGCTGGCTGAAATCCAGGAAGCGCCGCGGAAAAAAATAAAGCAGGTCCCTGATGCTGACGATTCCCAGCTTAGTTAGACGGGTGGCAATAGCCTGCCCCACTCCCCTTATGTCGGCCACCGGGCTATCCAGCGATCCCGTCGCCGGCGGGCCGGTTTTGGGCTTCTTAAGTTCCTGCAAAACAGATCCCACCCATTTGTTTCGCTCATGGATGCTCATTTCAGCATAAGAAGCGCCCAGCAGCAAAGTCTTTAATTGCGGGCAGGACATGAAAAAATCATGGCCGGGCAGGCATTGCGAAACCCACCTGGCCACGTATTTGTCGAGGCCGCCTATGACGGCGCGGTTGGCATAACCGTTTTTAACTTCCAGATTGAGTACAGCCCTGAAAGTAGCGGCACTGTCAACAGAAGGCTGTGTCATGGACGCCGCTTTCACAACCCATATTCCACGGCGCTATTTACCCTCGATAAAACTCATAAGCAGCACGTGGGGGCCAACGTGGGCGCCGATGACAGAATTGACCCTGCTGAAAATTGTTTTTTCCCTGGGGTAGTACTCGGCCACCCTCTTGGCCAGTATCTCCAAATCGTCCGGCGTGGTCGCGTGCTCGAGCATGAGGGCTTCGATATTTTTAGCGCCCTTGGCCAGGTTGACCAGTGCGTCGATGGCCTGGGTCCTGCTCCTGGTGCGCTGTACGGGTGTGACCAGGCCATCACGCAGGGTCAGGATAGGGGTAACCTTGAGCAACCCGCCCAGCAGGGCCTGTGCCCGGCCGATCCTGCCGCCCTTGCGCAGATATTCCAGCGTATCAAAAACCATGTAGGAATGGGACCGTGAACACATATCTTTTACCGCTGCGACTACGTCCTCCAGCCTGGCCCCGGCCTCGACCATCTCGGCCGCCTTGATGACAGGCAGGCCCAACCCGCCACAGGCCTGCCAGGAATCAATGATCTCGATTTTACAGATATCCCCCACCAGTGCCTTGGCCTGTATGGCGCTCTCGTAAGTGGCGCTTATCTTGCTGGAAAAAAGTATCGTGAGAATCTCGTCCGTTTCCTTGGATAACCTGGTAAATATCTCAGAAAAATATCCCGGTGACTGTGCGGAGGTAGTGGGGTGTACCCTGGATTCCACCAGCTTCTTGTAAAATTGTTCTGCATTGATGTCTACGCCGTCCCGGTAAGTCTCATTGCCGAAAAGAACATTGATGGGAACGATGGTGATGCCGTACTTTTTAATGATATCTGCCGGGATATCACACGTGCTGTCGGTAACAATTTTAATCATGCCTTAACCCTCCCTAAACTTATTCCAGAGATACGATATAAAAATAATGTGGTTGACCTCCGCTGACCAACTCGATCTGTTTGCCGGGATACTTCTCCTCTAACCTCTTGACCACCTCCTCGGCCTGCTCGGCCTTCAAATCAGCACCGTGATAGAGGGTAACCATCTGGACCGCTTCAATTCCGCCTATATCAAGGCTCCGCATAAGCACATCCGTCACGTCGTCACCTGCCGCCACCAGTTCCGTATCATCGATAATGCCGATGGCCTGGCCCTGCTTTACCTTTATCCCGTGAATCTGGGTTGACCTGGCCGCGGTGGTGACCTCGACTGTCTTAACCGACTTGATGGCCTCACACATCGACTGTACATTCTCTTCCAGTGTGCTCTCGAAATTAAAAATCATGAGAGCCGTGATGCCCTGGGGCAATGTCCTGCTCGGGATTACCTCGACCGCCTTCTTAGTCAACTCCTTGATCTGCGAGGCTGTCAGTATGATATTTTTATTATTGGGCAACAGTATGACCTTGTCCGAGTCGACGGCTTCCACGCACGCTAATATCTCCTTGACGCTGGGGTTCATGGTTTGCCCGCCTTTGACCACCACGGCGCCCAGGCTCTCATATAATCTGATCATTCCCTCACCAAAAGCGATGGACACCACTGCTATATCTGTAGGCAGCGCTTTTAGCCTCCGCATCTCCTTGAAACCGATATGCTGGTCATCCATATTCTGTATCTGTATCTGGTGAAGGGTACCCAGGGTCGTGGCATAAGCTAATATGCCCCCCGGATCGTACGAGTGAATATGCACGCGCACCGCCGTCTCGTCGCCCGCTACTACCAGTGACAACCCCCTGTCCTCGAGTTTGCGCCGGATTTTCTCGGGGTCCAGTTCGGTTCCCTCGAGCAGGAAATTGGTGCAGTAGCCATAGGCTTCATCCTCTTCTGAGGAGACCAGGTTAACACTCCTGGTTGCAGTGATATTGGCGCTGACCATCTGCGGTTTACGGAACTGCAGGTCCTCCAGTTCCCCCTTGATATACCTCAGGGCGCCGTCCAACAATATATATAATCCCTGTCCCCCGGCATCCACCACGCCGGCTTCCATCAAAGCAGGCAGCAGGGTAGGTGTCCTGGCCACCGACTCGCGGGCTTCCTTGACCATCTCATCGATTATGGCCACGAGGTCATCGGGGTGCTCCTGGGCGAATTGCTGGCCTGAGTCGGCAGCCTCTCGTATAACCGTGAGTATAGTACCCTCGACAGGGTTGGAAAGCCCTTCCCGCGCCGTCTTAGCCGCCTGAACCATCGCTGCGGCCCATTCGGCGCCGTTGAATTGAGCTTTGCCGTCGAATCCCCTGGCCATGCCGCGGAATATCTGGGCCAGGATCACGCCGGAGTTACCCCTGGCGCCGAGCAGCGCGCCGTGGGACATGGCTTTGGCCATCACGCCCACCGTAGTGTCGGTAGCCCTGTCCGCTTCTTCAATTACCGACCTGAGGGTAAGCAGCATGTTGGTGCCCGTGTCGCCATCGGGGACCGGAAAGACGTTGATGGCATTAACCTCGTCGACACTCTTCTCCAGCCAGCCGCTGCCGGCGGCAAACATGTCCCTGAGGTCTTTGCCGTTCCAGGATTGCTTCATCTGTCTCCTTTCAATATGACGATTGTTGTGGTATTATATATCATTCTTGTTCACAATTGGCAAAGTATCTGACAAAGAGGTTTAAAATTGGCTATCAAATGTGATATCTGCGAAAAATCGCTGCGCTTTGGCAACAGGATCAGTCACTCCAAGCAGCATACCAGGCGGAAATGGCTTCCCAATATCCAGCCTACGACGTTTAATATCAACGGGACCGCCGTCAGGCTCAACCTGTGTACCAGGTGCATCAGGACCAGGAACAAGGTCGCCCGCTAACATACAGAATCCCTCAGTCCTTTCAAAGCTAAACCTACACCCAGGCTTGAATTAAAAATGGCGGAACCGGCTACCAGGATGTCTGCGCCGGCGCCGGCTGCGATGGGGGCCGTTACAGCGGTTATCCCGCCGTCAACCTCGATTTCAGCACCGGATTTTCTATTATAGATTGTCTGCTTTAGCCTGGCTATTTTATCCACCATCCCCGCGATGAATTCCTGTCCACCAAAACCGGGGTTAACGGTCATCACCAGCAGCAGGTCAACCATGCACAGTACCTCGTCCAGCGACGACAGGGGGGTGGCGGGATTGAGCGAAACGCCGGCCTTTAGCCCGAGCTTCTTAATGGCATTTACGGCGCCGTCCAGGTGGGTGCATGCCTCTACATGAACAGTAAGTATATCGGCGCCCGCCCCGGCGAACCTCTCAATATACAGTTCGGGTTTCTCTATCATGAGATGGACGTCTAAGGGAATGCTGGTAATCCTGCGCAGTGATTGCACGACGGGCAGGCCGATGGAGATGTTGGGCACAAAATGGCCGTCCATGACATCCACGTGGATGTAATCCGCCCCTGCATCGACGGCATCGCGTACCTGTTCTCCGAGGCGGCTGAAATCCGCTGAAAGGATGGAGGGGGCTATCTTAATCTTTCTGCCTTGCATACCCGTTGACGGCAACCTTTGCGCTTTCGATACTCTTCTTCACCTCGGCAGTAGCAGTACCCCCCTGCGATGACCTTGCCTCGACCGATTTTTGCAGGGTAATGGCCAGCACATCCTTCTCAAACATCTTCGAGAATCCCTTGTATTCCTTGATATCCAGTTCGTTCAACTCCCTGTTGTTGCCGATAGCGTAGGAAACAACCCTGCTCACCACATCGTGCGCCTCGCGGAACGATAGTCCCTTGCCTACTAAATAATCCGCCACATCGGTGGCCAGGATATAGCTCTGCATTGAATATTTCATCCTGGCGGCGTTGATTTTGGTTGAGGCCACCAGTCCGCACATTATATCTATGCTGGAAATAAGCGTGTCCACGGTATCGAAAAACCCCTCCTTATCCTCCTGCATGTCCCTGTTGTAGGCAAGTGGCAGACCCTTCATCACAGTCAACATGGCTAACAGGTGGCCGTACACGCGGCCGGCCTTACCCCTGGCAAGCTCAGCCGTGTCCGGGTTTTTCTTTTGCGGCATGATGCTGCTGCTGGTGGCATAGGCATCACCGATCTCGATAAATCCGAACTCGGCGGTTGACCAGAGTATGATCTCCTCGGCCAGCCGCGACAGGTGCATCATGCATATGGCGGAGGCCGACTCAAACTCGATAATAAAATCGCGGTCGGAGACAGCGTCGATGCTGTTGGCGCTTACGTCATCAAATCCCAGCTTTCCGGCAACGAATTCCCTGTCCACAGGGTAAGGCAAACCGGCCAGCGCGCCGCTGCCCAGGGGCATGATATTGATGCGGCTGAGACAGCTTTCGAACCTGGAGATGTCCCTGCTGAACATCTGGAAATAGGCCAGAACGTGATGCGAAAAAAGCACGGGTTGCGCCTGCTGCAGGTGGGTGTATCCCGGCATGACAACCTTGATGTTTTTCTCGGCGATCTCCACTAATACTGAATTGAATCCCTGCAGGGCCGCTACCACCTTCCCTGCAGCCTCCCTGGCAAAGAGCCGCATGTCGAGGGCCACCTGGTCGTTGCGCGACCTGGCCGTGTGCAGCTTTCCCGCTGTTTCACCGATCAGCTCAAAGAGACGGCTCTCGATATTCATGTGAATATCTTCCAGTTCGAGCTTGAATTGGAAACGGCCGCTGTCTATCTCCTTGAGGATGGAATGCAGCCCATCTTTGATCTTTACGTAATCGCCCCGCGGGATGATCCCCTGCCGCGCCAGCATCTCGGCATGCACCTGACTTCCAAGGATATCCTGTCTGTACAGCCGCCAGTCATAGGGCGCCGACGCTAAGTAACGCTGGACGGACTCACTGATATCCTCCTTGAACCTGCCCCTTAACCTTGCCTCTTTTTTTACTCCCATCCTTCTCCCCATATATCTTTATTTCTTCTTTTTGCCTTTCTTGCCGCCCTTGAGCGTGGTAACTTCTATTATCTGCGCCTGCGCCTGTATCTTGAGCGGCAGGCCCCAGATGCGGATAAAGCCGGCCGAATCGCTCTGGTCGAAAAGGTCGCCGCGGTCGTAGGTTGCCAGTTGGAAGCTGTAAAGCGAGTGAGGCGACTTGCGCCCTACGATGACGCAGTTGCCCCTGTGCATTTTGACCCTGAC